>NZ_JAODZS010000039.1:0-39449 GCF_029835375.1 Morganella sp. GD04133
AATAACCTGAACAACTCAGTCAATAACCTGAGCTCGGCGCGCAGCCGTATTCAGGATGCAGATTTTGCAACAGAAGTTTCTAACATGAGCCGTGGCCAGATTCTGCAGCAGGCAGGTACCGCTGTACTGGCTCAGGCAAACGGCATTCCGAACAATGTGATGAGCCTTCTGCGTGGCTAATGATATAACCTTATAAATCAAGTGATTCCTCTGTTTTATTATTTGGCCGGAACCTCTGTTCCGGCTTTTTTTATGTCTGCGAAAATGAGGTATGCGACGATTTTCTAAAAATATTTGCCAAAAAAATTAAAGTGGCCTCTCAGGGTGCCGATAGTGTTATTGCTGGCGAAAATCAGAAAGCCAAACAGATAAACGCTGTTTATTATTTTCAATAACAAGGACATATATCATGGCACAGGTTATCAATACTAACGTTCTGTCTCTGGTTACTCAGAACAACTTAAACCGTTCACAGGGCGTACTGGGCTCTGCAATCGAGCGTCTGTCTTCAGGCTCACGTATCAACAGCGCAAAAGACGATGCAGCAGGCCAGGCTATCGCTAACCGCTTCACCGCTAACGTGAAAGGTCTGACTCAGGCTGCACGTAACGCGAATGACGGTATCTCTATCGCACAGACCGCTGAAGGTGCCGTTAACGAAATCAACGATAACTTACAGCGTATCCGTGAACTGACTGTTCAGGCTAAAAACAGCACTAACTCAGCAAGCGACACCAGCTCTATCCAGGCTGAAGTGACTGACCGTTTAGCTGAAATCCAGCGTATCTCTGACCAGACTCAGTTCAACGGCATCAAAGTGCTGGCAAGCGACAACGAAATGAGCTTCCAGGTTGGTGCAAACGATGGCGAAGTGATTGACCTGAAAATGGATCAGATCAACCAGAAAACACTGGGTGTTGAGAACTTTAAAGTTCCGGGTAAAGATACTGTTCTGAAAACCGGAACTAAAGTGGCTGATGGTGATGCTGCAAAAGCACTGCTGAATATTACTGATGCCAAAACAACGGTTACGATTGGTAATGATAAAGCAGCAACACCAAAAGAATTAGAAATTTATGAAACTGAAAGTGGTTCTTTAGTTGCTAAAGACAGTAACGGCAAATTCTACAGCGTTAAGCAAGATACCAAAACCGGTCAAGGTACAGGGAAGGATGAAACTCATATCACACTGAATATGGGGGAAGAAATCAGCGGCCGTGTTGATACTAAAGCGAACCTGGATAAAGCACCTGCAGACGAATCGCTGAAAACGCTGGACGATGCATTAACCAAAGTTGACACCTACCGTTCAAAACTGGGTGCATTCCAGAACCGTATGCAGTCTACCATTAACAACCTGAACAACTCTGTTAATAACCTGAGTGCAGCACGCAGCCGTATCCAGGATGCTGACTTCGCAACAGAAGTGTCTAACATGAGCCGTGGTCAGATCCTGCAGCAGGCGGGTACTGCTGTTCTGGCACAGGCAAACCAGGTTCCTCAGGGTGTTCTGAGCCTGTTACGTTAATTTACGTAGTTGCTTTAAGGTATTTAAAAGGTCAGAATATTCTGACCTTTTTTTATAAGTGTTACCCATAACAGAACAAATAATATGCTAACTATTTGTTTTTTTATTCTATCAATTAACGCCTATTTTTCTTTTTGTCATATAAAATAACCGGAATTTTGCAAATTTTATGATAAAAATGAAAGAGAGTATTGCTATTTGTTAATGAGGTGATTTAGGATAAGGCAAATAAGGCGTGATTTACCTCACTACTCACCGGATTGAAATCTTTTTCGGGCACGATAATAAAAGCCTTTCATGAATCTCGAAGGGTGTTTCAGGTTGTGAGTGATTTGTATACCGCCGAAGGTGTTATCAACAAAAATAGCCTGTGGGAGCGTTATTATCCCCTTATCCGGCACGAAGCCCTGAAGTTGCAGGTAAGATTACCGGCAAGCGTTGATATTGACGACTTAATTCAGGCCGGGGGTATCGGCTTGCTGCATGCGGTCGAGCGTTTTGACGCCATGCAGGGTGCCACCTTTGCAACCTATGCGGTACAACGGATCCGCGGGGCAATGCTGGATGAATTGCGGGGAAGAGATTGGGCTCCCCGCAGTGTGCGCCGTCAGGCGCGGGAAATAACCAAAGCCGTGCGTGCGCTCGAACAGTCTCTGGGGCGTGCAGCCACAGAGCAGGAAATCGCTGATTCGTTACAGATGGATATCGCGGAATACCGTCAGGTGTTAACCGATACGAACAGCAGCCAGCTGTTTTCTTACGATGAGTGGCACGAAATCCACGGTGAAAGCTGCGAACCCGTCCGCGATGATGATGATGACGGGGGCAACCCGCTCGGTTTGCTGGTAGACGAAAGTTTGCGTCACCAGGTGGTTGAGGCGATAAAACAACTGCCTGAACGTGAAAAACTGGTTCTGACTCTTTACTATCAGGAAGAGCTGAACCTCAAGGAGATAGGCGCAGTGCTGGAAGTGGGGGAATCCCGCGTCAGCCAGTTACACAGTCAGGCAATCAAAAGGCTGCGGGCGCGCTTAAAATCCATGAAGTAACTTTGACTTTATCTTTGATTTATTTTTATTAGACTACACAAGGCGCCAGAATATGTCTGTTTCAAAACAAAAGAAACGGCCCGTAAGCCGTTACATTAAAGATTTCAAACACAGCCAGACTCACTGCAGTCATTGTCACAAAACCCTCGATCGTATCTCCCTGGTATTCAACGGTCAGCTGATCAATAAAGAAGCGATTTCTGAAATGACAGATATGATCGATGACACCACCTGGATGGGATTACAGGACAAATTTGTGGCTCTCTGCCGTTTTTGCAGCGAGATCTACTGCAACAGTGCAACCGATTATTTCGATATTATGGCATTCAAACAGTATCTGTTTGAAGAAACGGAAATGAGCCACAGCACCGTGCGCGAATATGTTGTTCGTCTGCGCCGTCTCGATGAGCTGCTGTCCTCCAAAGCTTTCCCGGCCACCACGGAATTCTCCACTGAAATTATCCAGGCACAGCTGAGTGACGATTTATCTGACTCCGCCCTGAGCAACTACAACATCGCACTGCGCAAGTACGAACAGTATCTTGACTGGCAGGGTAAACACTGATTTATCCGTCAGACCATTTTTTATCAGTAAATGATAAAGCAAAGGGAACGTCCGTTCCCTTTTTCCGTTTTAAGACGCCGTGATTATCAGCCGATCGTCATCAGGCTGGCATTTCCGCCCGCAGCAGCAGTATTGACACTGACAGCACGCTCATGCAGCAACAGCATCAGCGGGATCTGTGTATCACCGTGACTGAGCCCGGCGACCGGTACAATCTCACCACCGCGTGCGGCCACATCCCGGTTTACAGCCTGTAAGCGGTCACTGTCACCGTGGAAAATCACACCGTTAAAGACCACACCGTCTGCTGACCACTCTTCTGTCAGGGTAATTTGCGCACGAACACTGTCCGGCAGCGCGTTATACAGCGAACGGGTATGTTCCGCGACAGGCCAGAGCTGACGGCAGCCCGCCGCCAGTGTGGCACCCAGTTGCAGCAGGGCATCCTGTTCCGAATCATTCAGACCGAGAATGGTTCCGCGCGGCAGCAGATAATAACTGTTGCGTTCCCCGGTCGGCCCCGGCAGCAGACGGCAGGTGCCGGTCTGTGATAATTCACCGTAACGGATAACCGCCGTCAGGACATCGTGGCGGCGTTGTGCCTCCAGCCAGGTGAGGAAGGTATCAAACGGTGCCAGTAACTGCGTGCGCACTGTCACATCCGGCGGGTTGAGATCATCCTGCTCTGCCAGAAGCGTAACCACCGAATCATCAGGCTGTTCTGCCAGCAGACGGTGGAGATAGAGCGGACCACCGGCTTTCGGCCCGGTGCCGGAAAGCCCCTCACCACCGAACGGCTGAACACCGACCACCGCGCCGACAATGTTGCGGTTGACATAAATATTACCGGCTTCAATCTGTTGCGTCAGCTGTGCAATGGTCTCATCGATACGGGTGTGGATACCGAATGTCAGTCCGTAACCGGCGGCATTAATTTTCTCCGCCAGCGCCGGCAGGGTGTCGCGCGGGTAACGAACCACATGCAGGACAGGGCCGAAAATTTCCCGTGTCAGTTCAGTGACATCATCCAGCTCAATCAGGGTCGGCGGGATAAAAGTGCCGTTAAGCATTGCCGGTGAGCCGGTCTCCATCCCGAACGCGGTCTGATACACCGGTCTGCCCTTGCCGCGCATTTGCTGAATATGCTGACGGATACCGTTGTGAGCCTCTTCATCAATCACCGGGCCGATATCGGTAGCCAGTATATCCGGATTGCCGAGGCGGCATTCTGCCATCGCGCCTTTCAGCATTTCAATGGTGCGATCAGCCACATCCTCCTGAATGCAAAGCAGGCGCAGCGCCGAACAGCGTTGTCCCGCACTGTCAAAGGCGGAACTGACCACATCGGTAACCACCTGTTCTGTCAGGGCGGAGGAATCTACCACCATGGCATTCAGGCCGCCGGTTTCGGCGATCAGCGGAATGACCCTGCCTTCCGTACTGAGACGGGCAGCCAGATTGCGCTGTAAAATTTTGGCAACGGCGGTGGATCCGGTAAACATCACACCCTGAACACGCGGGTCACACACCAGCTGATTACCGACGGTTTCACCGTCACCCGGCAGCAATTGCAGCACCTCGCGCGGGACACCGGCATCATGCAGCAGGGATACCGCAACGGCTGCTACCAGCGGGGTTTGTTCCGCCGGTTTCGCCAGTACCGGGTTTCCGGCGGCGAGGGCGGCAGCCACCTGACCGGTGAAAATCGCCAGCGGGAAGTTCCACGGGCTGATACAGACTACCGGCCCCAACGGACGGTGTGTATCACCGGCAAAGTGAGTTTTCACCTGAGAGGCGTAATAATTGAGAAAATCAACCGCTTCACGGACCTCGGCAATCGCGTTGGCAAAGGTCTTACCGGCTTCCCGCACCAGGATCCCGAGCAGCGGCTGCAACTGATCTTCCATCAGCTGTGCGGCACGGATAAGGATGTCCGCCCGCTCCTGTGCCGGTGTGGCAAACCAGATCTCCGCTGCACCGGAGGCGGTGGCAAGGGCATGATCCACTTCATCCTCAGTGGCCGGACGGACGTGACCGACAATATCATGATGATTGGCCGGGTTTCTGACCGGCTGACTCTCTGCCGGGACGGATGGCGTAAATGTGCCGCCGGTCATCGGCTCACTGAGCAGATTATCCCCGGCGTGACTGAGCAGGGCACTCGACAGTGAGGCCAGGCGGTGTTCGTTACTCAGATCCAGACCGGCGGCATTGACCCGCGTATTGCCGTACAAATTGCGCGGCAGCGGAATTTTCGGATGCGGCAGGCCGACAGCACCTTCTTTGACCGCCATTGCCTGAACCGCCGCAACCGGGTCTTCCACCAGCATCTCCAGCGGAATCGAGCCATCGGCAATCCGGTTTACGAATGAGGTATTTGCGCCGTTTTCCAGCAGGCGGCGCACCAGATAAGCCAGCAGGGTTTCATGGGTGCCGACCGGTGCATACACACGGCACGGACGGTTCAGTTTGCCGTCCGCCACTTTGCCGACCACCTGCTCGTACAATGGTTCTCCCATACCGTGCAGGCACTGGAATTCATACTGGCCGGGATAGTAGTTATTGCCCGCCAGCTGATAAATGGCGGATAAGGTGTGTGCGTTGTGGGTGGCGAACTGCGGATAAATAAGATTCGGTACTGACAGCAGTTTACGGGCACAGGCGAGATAAGATATATCCGTGTAAACCTTACGGGTATACACCGGATAGCCTTCCAGTCCGTCCACCTGGGCGCGCTTGACTTCGCTGTCCCAGTAAGCGCCTTTCACCAGACGGATCATCAGGCGGCGCTGGCTGCGTGATGCCAGATCAATCAGGTAATCCACCACCACCGGACAGCGTTTCTGATAGGCCTGGATAACAAAACCGATGCCGTTCCAACCCGCCAGCTGCGGATCAAAACAGAGTTTTTCCAGTAAATCGAGGGAGATTTCCAGGCGGTCAGCTTCTTCCGCATCAATATTGATACCGATATCGTACTGACGCGCCATCACAACAAGGTCGCGCAGGATCGGATACAGTTCAGACATCACACGGTCATACTGCGCGCGGCTGTAGCGCGGGTGCAGGGCAGAGAGTTTGATGGAGATACCCGGCCCTTCATAAATACCGCGTCCGGCGGAGGCTTTGCCGATGGCGTGGATCGCCTGCTGATAAGAAACCAGATACGCCTGTGCATCTGCAGCTGTCAGTGCGGCTTCCCCCAGCATATCGTAGGAATAACGGAAGCCTTTGGCTTCATTTTTGCGGGCATTTGCCAGCGCGCGGGCAATGGTTTCACCGGTAACAAATTGTTCGCCCATCAGACGCATGGCCATATCCACGCCTTTGCGCACCAGCGGTTCACCGCTTTTGCCCAGGATGCGGTTCAGTGAACGGCTCAGTCCCGCTTCATTATGTGTGGCAACCAGCTTACCGGTGAACAGCAGCCCCCAGGTGGCGGCATTGACAAACATGGATTTGCTCTGACCGAGGTGGGAATTCCAGTCACCGTGGCTGATTTTATCGCGGATCAGCACATCACGGGTGGCCTTATCCGGAATACGCAGCAGCGCTTCCGCCAAACACATCAGTGCGATCCCTTCCTGGGAGGAGAGGGAAAATTCCTGAAGCAGTCCCTGTACCAATCCGGCGCGTCCGCTGCTGTTTTTCTGATTACGCAGCTTTTCTGCCAGCCCGTAAGCCAGCTTATGGGTTGCCTGTGCAGCTTCCGGGGAGAGTTGCGCCTGCGGCAGCAGCATGGCTACAGCTTCCGGCTCCGGAATACGGTATGCGGATGTAATCGCTGCCCGGGTGACAGACTGCGGCAGAATATCACCGGCAAATTCCAGAAATGGCTGGCAGCTGACCGGCGGTTCAGCCGGGGCGGTGTCATCTTCCGGGGCGGAAGGCGTTCCGGTCACGGGCAGTGTGCCGTCCGGAAGCGAATCGAGTTGAGCCAGGTAATCAAAAATAGCCTGTTTGATCAACCAGTGTGGCGTGCGATCAATTTTTTGCGCTGCGGCTTTGATCCGCTCACGGGTTTCCTCATCCAGTCTGACGCCCATTGTGGTACTCACCATGTTCACTCCTCATAAACGGCTACAGGTCATGCATTGCACATTAATATCTATGAGGTTGCAACTTTGTGCAACATTGTTAATTAACAAGATGTATAAAGTGTGAATAATGTCGCTGTTTTATGTTGAATGGTTAAAATGATTAAGAAGTAATCGGTGTGGATTAAAATAAAATCATTATATAACAATAGTATATTATTAATTTTAAGGCGTATAATAAGTAAGTCAGATGATTAACTGCATCACTTTCTGATGACATATCCCGTGATAAAAATCACAAATCTTTATTTTAGTGTCGTTAATTAATTGTTGTTTTATTGTTGTTGTCGTTACTATCGGGCTGAACACAACTCATGACATATGTAACACATAACGATAATTGACGGGGCATTGTCTGTGCAGCCCGGGGATGGCTGAGGCGGTGTACAACACAGTGATACTGCTGTGACGCACATCCTGTACAGCGATTGGTACACGCAATGCTGGTATGTGACGGACTATAAATTCAGTACAGGAACTTAATTATGACAATGACGCTGACCACACCGCTGATTGTGACATTTATTGTCTATATCGCCGGGATGCTGTTCATCGGCTATATGGCTTACCGCTCCACCAATAACTTTGACGACTATATTCTCGGCGGCCGCCGGATGGGCAGTTTTGTGACGGCATTATCTGCCGGTGCATCCGACATGAGCGGCTGGCTGCTGATGGGATTACCGGGTGTGGTTTTCTTCTCCGGTATTTCCGAATCCTGGATTGCCATCGGTCTGTGTATCGGTGCCTGGCTTAACTGGCGGATTGTTGCCGGTCGCCTGCGCCTTCAGACGGAAGTCAACAATGCACTGACCCTGCCGGATTATTTCACGCAGCGTTTTGAGGATAAAAGCCGTATCCTGCGGATTGTCTCGGCCGCCGTGATCCTGATTTTCTTCACCATTTACTGTGCTTCCGGCATCGTGGCCGGTGGCCTGCTGTTTGAAAGCACCTTCGGTATCAGTTATGAAAAAGCCATGTGGCTCGGGGCAGGGGCAACTATCGCTTATACCTTCCTTGGCGGATTCCTCGCGGTCAGTTGGACAGATACCGTACAGGCGACACTGATGATTTTCGCGTTGATCCTGACACCGGTTATGGTGATTGTGTCTGTCGGCGGGTTTGATACCGCACTGGCGATTATCGAAGCAAAAAGCCCGGCGTATGTGGATATGTTCCGCGGGCTGGATATTGTCGCTATTATCTCTCTGCTGGGCTGGGGGCTGGGCTATTTCGGGCAGCCGCATATCCTGGCACGTTTTATGGCGGCGGATTCTCATCACACTATCCGCAGTGCGCGCCGTATCAGTATGACCTGGATGATCCTCTGCCTGGCAGGCACCATTTGTGTCGGTTTCTTCGGTATTGCCTTCTTCCAGCAGAACCCGGAACTGGCGGGATCGGTGACTGAGAACCGCGAGCGGATTTTCATGAGCCTGACATCCATCTTATTCAATCCGTGGATTGCCGGTATTCTGCTCTCAGCCATCCTGGCGGCGGTTATGAGTACCCTGAGCTGTCAGTTGCTGGTCAGTGCCAGTGCCCTGACGGAAGATATCTACAAGCCGTTTTTCCGTAAGAATGCCTCACAGAAAGAGATGGTGCTGGTCGGGCGTATTATGGTGCTGGTGATTGCGGCGATTGCTATCTATATCGCAATGGACAAAAACAACAAAGTGCTGGGGCTGGTCAGTAACGCATGGGCCGGGTTCGGTGCAGCATTCGGACCGGTTATCCTGTTCTCTGTTATCTGGAAGCGGATGACCCGTAATGGTGCGCTGGCCGGGATGTTTACCGGTGCGGTGACGGTTCTTATCTGGATAGAATATAAGTGGTTTAATTTATATGAAATTATTCCGGGCTTTATTCTGGCCGGTATTGCTATCGTGGTGGTCAGCCTAGCAGGCCGTGAGCCGGACAAATCCGTTCAGGGGCGTTTCGCTGAGGCGGAAGACCGTTACCTCGGACGGGCTGAGTAACCGGGTATAAAAACAAAAATCCCGGCAACGCCGGGATTTTTTTGTCCGTTATTGTTGTGCCTGTGTAAGGCGGCGCTTTCTGACATTCCGGTAACCGACTGCCAGCAGGATAAACCACAACGGTGTGGCAATCAGTGCCTGGCGGGTATCGGCTTCCAGTGTCAGCAGCACAATCACAAAGGCAAAAAAGGACAGGCACACCCACGGGATCCAACTGCCGAAAGGCACTTTATAGACCGATGCGGCATGCAGTTGCGGACGGCGGCGGCGGAACATAATGTAGCTGTACAGGATCATGCTCCAGATAAACATAAACAGGATAGCGGATACTGTTGTTACCAGGGTAAACACATGCATCACATCAGGAATAAAATAGAGCAGAATCACCCCGACAGACAAACAAATGCAGGTGAAAATCAGCCCGGTGGCCGGTACTGCCTGTTTTGACAGACGGCAGAATTGTTTTGGTGCGCTGCCTTGTTTGGCTAACCCGAACAGCATCCGGCTGGTGGAAAACACGCCGCTGTTTGCGGAGGACGCTGCGGCTGTCAGCACCACAAAGTTGACCAGGCTGGCTGCTGCCGGCACCCCGATCATAATAAACAGTTCCACGAACGGGCTTTTATCCGCCGGAATGGAGCGCCACGGTGTGACGGACATAATAATAATCAGCGCCAGCACATAAAACGCAATAATCCGGAACGGAATAGCATTAATGGCACGCGGCAGGGATTTTACCGGATCACGGGTTTCCGCTGCGGCAGTACCGACCAGTTCGATACCGACAAAGGCAAAAATGGCTATCTGGAACCCGGCAAAGAACCCGATTATCCCTTTCGGGAACATACCGCCGTCAGACCAGATATTGGATAATGCCGCCTCATGCCCTTCCGGTGAAACAAAATGTGTGCCGATAAGAATACCGCCGATGATAATCAGCGCGACAATCGCGACAATTTTTATCATGGAAAACCAAAATTCCATCTCACCGAATAATTTCACTGTCGCCAGGTTCAGGGACAGTAACAGCAGAATACAGAGCAGCGAACTGACCCAGCGCGGAAAATCCGGTGCCCAGTGCATGATATAGCCGGTAATCGCCACCACATCGGCAATACCGGTAATGACCCAGCAAAACCAGTACGTCCAGCCGACAAAAAAACCGGCCCACGGGCCAATCAGGTCACCGGCAAAATCACTGAACGATTTATAATTCAGGTTTGACAGCAGGATCTCGCCCATTGCCCGCATGACAAAGAATAAGACAAACCCGATGATCATATAGACAAATAATACCGAAGGGCCTGCCAGCGAAATTGTTTTACCGGATCCCATAAATAACCCGGTGCCGATTGCCCCGCTGATGGAAATCAGCTGAATATGCCGGTTGGTTAAACTGCGTTTGAGTTCGCCGCGCGGCGGCGTGGCAGGCGTTTTTTCGTCCATAAACAAATCCGTTAAGCTAAAAAATAACCATTATTTTTATTCATTCAAAAATGGTGCTGTAAGCGAATAGTGTGACACATTTCTCAGAATGAGTAACGATAAATTTTCCGTTAAATTCATGGGGTTGGTGTGTCATATAGCCTGTGTGCTATTGTTTCGCATTAGTTTTATTGTGGGTGAAAATAATATCACGCGGGTTTATGAAACAGCAGAAAAGGGCATTTTTTGCAGTAACATTAATAAGAAAACCCAAACCGGCGGTAATGGGTCAGAATAGTATATTTTGGGGAATGGCGGCTGATTACAGGGATATAAAACGATCCCCGCAGTATATATTATCTGCGGGGAATGACCCGGACAGGTATTATTCCGGTACCGGCAGGTTATTTTTTTGCAATGGCTTTGTCAGCGCGCGGCTCGACGGTAATGGAATGCTCAACCGTCAGTGCCCCTTCCTCAATATCCAGCGTAATATTCCAGTCTGCATCGAAAGGCACCACCATTCTGGCCGGAAGTTCATGGAAGAAACCACTGCCGCCATGTGTCCGGAACGGCATTCCTTTGCGGTACTGATTAAAATTCATTTTGGTCATCATTAAAACATTGCACGAACGACCACAATCCACCACTACCGTATCACCTGCTGTCAGGTGCATTCTTTTATGTAAAAACGGCATGATAACACTCCTGTTTTTATTTCCCGGGCAGAATGTCCGCCATCGGTTACGTATTATTACGCGGATATAACCTGCACCGGCTCCTGTTAAGGATAATAGGTACTGACCAGCATGCGCGGCTGTAATGCGATTAACTTTTTCTGTTCTTCCGATAATGTGTGTGTTTCCAGCCAGCGGGCTTTGTATTTCTCAAAATCAGGGGATTCACCCAGATACAGCGCCAGGAGATAATTAAAATCCCGGACATTGCTCTGCTCAAATACAGAAATGACATCCCGGTAACACATATTATGCGGTAATTTAATGCGTTCGGTTAACATGCACTCCATCAGTTTCAGTGACGGAACCCCGGTATTCTGATAAACGATTTTCAGTTGTGTGATCGCTTTTTCATAACGGTTATCCGCAATCAGTAAATCACTGTAGAGCTCGCGCAGTGCAATATCATCAGGGTACTGGCTGATCAGAGTACCAAACTGATCCAGCGCTTTCTCCTTGCCTTCATCCGTTTTGCTGCCGGAGTATTTAATCACATACGACATGGCCTGATCTTTCGGGGCACGTTCTGCATTTGTATACGCATAGGATGTAAACGAAAAAACCAGCATCCAGGCTAAAAATATCCAATTCTTCATGGCAATACGGTTCCCTGTGTATTTACCGTGTGGTGACTGTAACACAAGAGTCATAGTGATAATTTAGGATGTTTACGAAAAGCAGGTGTAGTATCAGCCGGTACGGTTAAACAAAAATACAATGGTTTCGCCGGTCAGACAGTGAGGAAAATAAGTTTTCACGGATGAGTGTCATTTACGGAATAATCCCATAAAGCACATGTGATTATTTCTGATTAATATTATGACTGCATCAGACTATGATAAAAATATAACGTCAGTGATAATATTAACCAACGATTAAACGGCACGCTGTTATAATCCGGTTATTCAGTCAGGACAACCCCTGAAGGAGGCATTATGTGGAATATACACCCGACACGCAGCCGCTATGCATTAGTGGCTCAGTATTTGTCGCCGCTGGATGCCCGGATTGAAGCCGGATTGCTGGAATCCGAAGGAATTGAGGTGATGCTGCTGGATGAAAATATTGTCTGGAATAACCAGATGTATGCACAGGCTGTCGGCGGCGTGAAGCTGTTGGTTAATCATGACGAGTTAACCAGAGCGCAGGAGGTTCTGGCGGATTATCATCATGGTGATTTCGGGATTGACGAGGACGGGGAACCGGTTGAGGCAGGTCCGGAACCGGCAGCGGAAAACAGCAAAGAAGATTATGTCAATATGGGCTTTGTATTCCTTATTTTTCTGACGCTCGGGCTGGCAATTCCGTTTAAGGCGCTGCACCATCACCTGAAAAAGAAAACAAAGTAAATGCCGGATGAGGGGGAATATCCGCCATCCGGCAGAAACATCAGTGATCGACAAACACAAACTTCAGCACAAACAACAGGGCAACAAGAATCACACACGGATTCAGTTCTCTCAGACGCCCGGTACCCAGTTTCATCACACAGTAAGAGATAAAACCAAGTGCAATACCGTCCGTGATGGAGAAACTGAACGGCATCATAATCGCGGTGATAAAGGCGGGAACCGCATCTGTCAGATCATCCCAGTTTACCCGTGCCAGGCTGGATGTCATCAGCACCCCGACATAAATCAGCGCACCGGCGACCGCATAGGCAGGTACCATCCCGGCCAGCGGGGAGAGAAAAATCACCAGCAGGAACAGCAGCCCGACCACCACGGCAGTCAGTCCTGTCCGGCCGCCGACAGAAACCCCTGAGGTACTTTCAATATACGCGGTGACCGACGATGTGCCGATAAACCCGCCGATCACCGAACTGACACTGTCCACATACAACGCTTTCTGCATATTCGGGAATTTACCGTCTTTATCTGCCAGTCCGGCTTTATCGGTTACCCCGATAAGAGTACCGGATGAGTCAAACAGGTTAACCAGCATAAATGAGAAGATAATCCCTGACAGCCCGATATTAAAGGCCCCGGCTACATCCACTTTGCCCAGCACACTGGTGACATCCGGCGGCAGGGAGAAAATACCGTTGTAGGTGACATCCCCCAGCAGCCAGCCAATCAGGGTGGTGACCACGATAGAGATCAGCACCGCTGCGTGAATACGGCGTGATGCCAGAATAGTGATAATAAAAAAGCCGAGTGCGCCGAGCCAGACGGAGTGGGAGGTCAGATCGCCCATGGAGACCAGCGTGGCCGGGTTCGCCACAACCAGACCGATATTTTTCAGCCCCATCATAGCGATAAACAGCCCGATGCCACTGGTGATCCCCACGCGCAGACTCAGCGGGATATTGGCTATCATCCAGTAACGGATGCGGAAAACCGTCAGCAGCAGCATGCCGAGTGCACCCCAGAAGATAGCCCCCATTCCGGTTTGCCAGGAGTACCCCATGGCGGAAACTACACCGAAAGCAAAAAAGGCGTTCAGCCCCATCGCCGGTGCCAGTGCAACCGGCAGATTTGCCAGACAACCCATCAGAATACAGCCGAACGCCGCGATCAGACAGGTGGTGACGAAGACAGCTTGTGTATCCATCCCGGCCGCGCCGAGGATTTGCGGGTTAACAAAAATGATATACACCATGGTAAGAAAGGTGGTTATACCGGCGATAACTTCGGTTCGTGCTGTGGTACCGTGTGCCTGTAAACGGAATAAACGTCCCAGTACACCTGTTTCCCGGATGGTTTCCGGTGTTTGACTATCCATTTTATGCTCCTGTCTCCCGGGGAAAAGATAACTGGTCTGATAAATGCATAATCAATGCCAGCATCGTGACGACATCCCGTGAGAAACCGTAATCACCCGGTTGTGTCGCAATAATTTGTAACCATTGCGGCGGGGATCACCTTTATTCCGGTACACCTCACAGGACAGAGAGAACACCGCGAATTCACATTATCAATGTGAGAGAAAAACAGGGGACAGTGATGAACAGTGAGAAAAATAAGCACACCTGCACGCGCAGCCGTGAAGAAATGACAACACTCCTAGCCGTGGCCCGCAGTGAGGCACCGGCGGATTATCGTATTGATAATGTCCGGATCCTGGATCTGATTAACGGCGGGGAATTTCCGGGCCCTGTAGTAATAAGCGGAAATGCCATTGCCGGTGTCGGTGCGGTATATAAGGATGCGCCGGCGCATCAGGTCATTGACGGTAAAAATGCAGTGGTTGTCCCCGGGTTTATTGACGCACACCTGCATATTGAATCCAGCATGATGACGCCGGTCACCTTTGAGAGTGCCACACTGCCGCTGGGGGTCACGACTATCGTGTGTGACCCGCATGAAATCGTGAACGTCATGGGAGAAGAAGGGATTGAATGGTTTCTGCGCTGCGCGGAACAGGCACAGCAGAACCAGTTTGTTCAGGTGAGTTCCTGTGTACCTGCATTACCGGGCAGTGATGTGAACGGCGCGGATTTCCCGCTGGCAGAGATGCTGAAATACAAGGATCATCCGCATGTGCCGGGACTGGCGGAGATGATGAATTTCCCGGCAGTGATTGCCGGTGAGGCGGAAACGCTGGATAAACTGGATGCATTCCGCGGTATGACACTGGATGGTCACTGTCCGATGGTCACCGGGAAAGACCTCAACGGCTATATTGCCGGGGGGATTGAAAACTGTCACGAATCGCACCGTTATGAGGAAGGGCTGGAAAAACTGGCGCTGGGAATGGCGCTGATGATCCGCGAAGGGTCGGCGGCACGGAATCTGGATGCGCTGGCTCCGCTTATCACGGCGATGAGCAGCCCGCAGTGTCTGTTATGCACCGATGACCGCAATCCGTGGGAAATCATTCACGAAGGACATATGAATGCGCTGGTGTATCGTCTGATCAATCAGCATCAGATTCCGGTGCATATTGCTTACCGTGTTGCCAGCTGGTCTGCCGCGCGGCATTACGGGCTGAAAAACCTCGGGCTGGTGGCACCGGGTAAACAGGCGGATCTGGTTCTGCTGCGGGATGAAAAAGCCGTCGATATTCAGGCGGTGATGTGCGGCGGGCGCTGGGTGGATAAAGCGGCGTTGTTGCGTGAACGGGAAGCTAAACAGGCCGCATCACGTCCGCCGGTGCAGAATACCGTGCGGCGTCAGGCAGTGACAGCGCAATCTCTGGCCTTTGTGGCGGAACCGGGGCGTGAGTACCGCGCCATCAGTGTCATTCCGAATGAGCTGATCACCGGTGAACTGCGGGTCAGCTGGGACGGTCGCCGCTATGACTGCGATAATATCTGCTCGCTTGCGGTGATTGAACGCTATGGCCGTCAGACATCACCGGCAACGGCATTGCTGCACAATTTCGGTCTGACGCGCGGGGCTCTGGCCTCAACGGTCAGCCACGACAGCCATAATATTGTTGTCGCCGGTATTGATCCGATGGATATGGCGCTGGCGGTGAATCAGCTGATTGCCGGTGGCGGAGGGATGTGTGTGGTTGCGGACGGGCGGGTGCTGAGCCATGCCGCACTGCCGATTGCCGGGCTGATGAGTGATAAAACAGCAGAGGAAATCGCCGCTGAAATTGAATCACTGAAAGCGGCCTGCCGCGACTGCGGGGTGATGCTGAATGAGCCGTTTATTCAGATGGCATTCCTGTCACTGCCGGTGATCCCGACGCTGAAACTTACCAGCCTCGGGTTATATGATGTGAATAAATTTGTTTTTACACACAGTGAGTTAACCGCATAAACAGACAAGGACAGAGACGTTTTGTCTCTGTCCTTACTGACTTTCACTGCGGCAACAATTACAGCACGCGGCTGAGAAACGCGGCGGTACGCGGGTTCTGCGGGTGATTAAAAATCTGCTCCGGTGTGCCGGATTCCTGAATGATCCCCTGGTCGATAAAAAAGACGCGGTCTGCCACTTCGCGGGCAAAGTTCATCTCATGGGTCACAATCACCATTGTCATGCCCTCATGGGCAAGGGCTTTCATCACATTGAGCACTTCACCGACCAGCTCCGGGTCAAGCGCGGAAGTCGGTTCATCGAACAGCAGCACCGTCGGATCCATCGCCAGGGCACGGGCAATAGCGACGCGCTGCTGCTGACCGCCGGACAAACTCTCCGGCCAGGCATCAATTTTGTCCGGCAGACCGACCTTTTCCAGCAACCGCTCCGCTTTAAGCAGGGCATCGGCTTTTTTCAGTCCGGACACCATCAGCGGCGCCATTGTAATGTTATCCAGCACCGTCATATGCGGAAACAGATTGAAGCGCTGGAATACCATACCGGTATGTTCGCGCATTTTGTTCAGATCTGTTTTCGGATCACACACATCGGTGCCGTTTACCACAATCTCACCGGAATCCGGGCGTTCCAGGGCATTCAGGCAGCGCAGAAAGGTGCTTTTTCCGGAGCCGGACGGCCCTATCACACAGACAACCTCCTGCGGACGGATATCACAGCTGATGCCGCGCAGTACATGGGTATTGCCGAATTTTTTCTGTAAATTATTAACGTGAATCACTTCTGCTCAACCTTCTTTCGGTGTATTGAACCAGCTGCGCCAGCAGGAATGTCAGCATCCAGTAAATAACGGAGATGACCAGGTACGGCTCCCAGTAAGTCGCATATGCGCCGGATACTGTCCGTGCAGCATAGGCAAGGTCGGCAAGGCCGATAGCGGAAGCCAGGGAGGAATCTTTGACAATAGCGATCGCATTGTTACCCAGCGGCGGCAGAATACGGCGGAAAGCCTGCGGCAGGATCACCTTGCGCATGGTTTTTCCCCAACTCATGCCCAGTGCGCGGGAGGCTTCTGTCTGACCGCGATCGACGGACTGGATCCCGGCGCGGAAAATCTCGGAAACATACGCCCCGGCATTGAGTGTGATAGCAACAATACAGGAGAGAAATGCGCCGTACTCAGATCGCAGCATTCTGGCGGTGTCGGAGCTGATAATACCGCCGGTGACCATCAGGCCGTCACGAGGGTTGATAAACAGCGGCACCAGTGCGAAGTGAACCACCATGATCTGCACAAACAGCGGCGTGCCACGGAATGCACTGACATAAAACCGTACCGGATACTGCACAAAGAACAGCAGCAGCCATTTTGCCGGGCCGCGTTCGGCACGGGCTGTCCGGCCGAGGCCGAGTGTCAGTCCCCAGAGGGTCCCTGAGATGACGCAGATAATGGTGCATTTGATTGTCATCAGCGCCCCGTCCATAAATAACGGGGCGTATTCTTCTATAATTTCCCAGCGGAAAGCTGACATAACATCCATCCTGAAAAAACAGATCAAACCCGCCGCAGGGCGGGTTTATAATCAGACAAATAATGAATTACTGTGCGGGCAGGGCAGGTACGTCGTTATCGAACCATTTCTGATAGATTTTGGCGTAAGTACCGTCGGCAATAATTTTTGCCAGACCACGGTTAATTTTTTCCTGTAATTCCGTATTACCTTTGGCGACCGCAATGCCGAAATACTGTTTTTCAAAATGATTGTCGTAAATCAGTTTAAATTTCTTATCCGGATGGGTTTTAATATAAAACTTCACCACACCGACATCACCGACCGCCGCATCCACGCCATCTTCATATAATTCCTGTAACAGCAGCGGAGTATTATCAAAGCGTTTGATGGCGGTGCTGGTTTTGCCGAGCACATCAGAGACCACAATATCCCCGGTGCTGGAGTTCACCACGCCGACATTATATTTGCTGAGTTCAGATAATGCGCTGATCGGTGAATTTTCATTCACCACAATCGCTTGTTCTGCCGGGAAATACGGAGCGGAGAAATCCACCATCTGTTTGCGTTTATCGGTGATGGTAATACCGGAAATTAAAATATCGCGATCCCCGGCGGACAGTGTGGCGAAAATACCTTCCCACGGCGTATTGATTAATTTGACGTCAAAATCTTCGGCGGCAGCAACCGCGTTGATAATATCGATATCAAACCCTTCGAGTTGTTTCTCACTGTTTTCAAATTCAAACGGACGATAGGTGCCGCCCGCACCGACCACATAGGTTTCTTTGGCCTGACTTACCCCGGTGAATGCTAATAATGATAAACAGCCTGCAAAGACTAATTTCTTAAACATGACAACCTCATTTTTATGCGTGATTTTCAATTAAAAATACATAAATATTCATTTAATGGCAATAACTATTTAAAAATAAGCAAGACAGCAGCAGATAATCAGCCTGCGGAACAAAGCAGGCTGCGTCTTATACGGGAAAGTGAGCAAAACAGAGCGGATATGGCGGAACATGCGGAGGAATGCGGTTCAGAATACACCGGCAGGTATTACCGGTGTGGTGCGGTGCGGGCAAACCGCATCATTCCCCAGTAGCTGTTATGTGTTTTTTCTGTCATCTGCCAGCCGGTTTGTTCCAGTGCAGGGCGCAGGGCGTGATTGATAATCCGGTGTGCCATGACCAGTACGGCACCGTGCTCCTGTGCATAGCCGGCCAGGATTTTCGCGGCGCATTGTGCCCGCCCGCGTACCTGTGCCACAGAGGGAACAGATTTTCCGCCACCCGCCAGCCACAGCAGGCGGAATGCCGTCACCCACCACATCGGCGGCAGTTTTACCGGCATCAGCAGTGCAGGTGAGAACAGCGGAAGGACCGCTTCATGCAGTTCGTCAACAATAGCGCAGGGGGTGATCCCGAGAATATCCAGGGATGCCGTGGTACGGAACAGCGGACTGGCTACCGGGAAATAACGGGACAATGCGTCTGCTGACAGCGGTAACGGCGGCGCTGCAGGCGGGATAATCCCGCCCGCATCATATTCCGCCAGCCAGGCGCGGAGGTCGCGCAGCGCCAGCGGTGTTTTTTTATCCGGCACCGGTTCACCGTGGCGGATCAGCAGAATTTCCTGGGTCATCAGGTATAAAAATATTTCAGCACATGGAAGAAGACCGGGGCGGCGAAGCAGAGGGAGTCGAGTCTGTCCATCATGCCGCCGTGCCCCTCAATCATGGCACCGAAATCTTTGATCCCGCTGTCCCGCTTGATAGCGGACATGCACAATCCGCCCGCGAAACCGGCCAGACAAATCATCACTGAGAGCAGGAATGCCGCCCACGGGCTAAATGGTGTGGCCCACCACAGCGCCATCCCGACACAACTGGCGCTGAGGATCCCGCCGATAAAGCCCTCAACGGTTTTATTCGGGCTCAGTTTCGGCACAATCGGGTGCTTACCGAACAGCTTACCGAATACGTATTGCAGCACATCGGAAATCTGAACCACGATCATCAGAAACAGCAGCAGATTGATATTATCCGTAAAGCCCGGGATCGGCAGAACCAGCAGTGCAGGGGCATAACTGAGGCAGTAAACTGCAATCATCACACTCCACTGGATTTTTGCCATGCGCTCCAGGAAGTGGCGGGTATCACCGGAGAGCACCATGCGGGTCGGGATAAACAGGAACGCATAGACGGGGATAAAGACCGCCAGCAGGTTATACCACTGAACACCGACCAGAACGTACTGCACCGGCAGGATGATAAAGAAACACCAGAACAGAGCACCGTGGTCGGCGCGGTGTGTCGGCGTCAGGGTGATAAGTTCACGCAGTGCCAGCAGGGACATAAAGGCAAACAGCACCACAGAGCCGATGGGCCCGATGCTGATAGCGACAGCGGCGATAATACACATCAGCCACCAGGCGCGGATACGGGCATTCAGGTTACTGATAACCGGGGTGTTTCCTTTAATCTGTTTCAGGATCAGGCCGATAACCGTTGCCACTGCCAGGAACCCGAACAGCCCGCTGAAGATCCAGAATAATTCATTATCTTTCATGATGTATTGCCTCTAACGCCAGGCGGGTCCGCACTAAAAAGTCCGCTTTGCTCTCTTCTTCTCCGGCCGGTTCAACCGGGGCGCCGAATGTGGCGGTGCAGATAATCGGCACAACCAGCCGCGAGCCTTTCGGCAGTACACGGTTGAGGTTTTCCAGGTAAACCGGTACCAGTACGGCATCCGGATTATTGCGTGATAAATGCCAGAGCCCGGCTTTGAAATCCTGAATTTTTTCACCGTCGCCGCGCGTGCCTTCCGGGAACAAAATCAGGGAATCCCCGGTATTGAGGACATTCTGCATCACATCCAGCGGATTCTCCGCCGGGGTGGTTTCCTGCTGTTCAACCTCCGTTGCCGGTTCGATTTTTTTACCGCGTGCAATCAGCACGGCACCGAAGATGCGTTTGGCAATATAGCGGCGGAACCGGGTTTTATCCCAGTAATCCTGCGCTGCGACCGGATGAACATGTTTGCGTGCCGTGTTGTTCAGGCAGGACCAGATCACCAGCCCGTCAAGGTGGCTGGAGTGGTTGGCATAATAAATACAGGGCTTACCTTCCGGCAGCGGGGCGTTCTGCTTTGCGCGGATCCCGGTCAGAAACCGGCATACCGACACCAGCAGCGCCGAGACAATTTTTTGATCCGGCGAAAACGTTTTACGGGTCATCCTTTATGTTCCTTACGTAAATCAGCCATCAGTATGCGGGTACGGCGCACGGTGGTCCAGAGTGCGCCGAGGGTAATCACCCACAGTATGATAAGAAACAGCCACTGAGCCTGATACAGCGGGAGAAAACAGGCGGCAACGGCACCGGCGGTCAGCAGCGCCATCCGGTGCTGTTTGGCCATCGGACCGGCAAATTTCTGCGGCTGATCACAACTGCCGCCGAGTACCCGGACATAGGCGGTCATTACTGCCATCAGCGCAGCGGCCCAGCCGAGCTGCGGGGCATAAGCGGTAAAACCGGCCAGCCCGTAACCGGCACCGATGAAGATCAGGCTGTCCGAAACGCGGTCCGGCAAATCATTAAATACGGCCCCGGCAGGGCTGCGCAGGCCGCCTTCGACCGCCACCATACCATCGAGCAGATTACAGATAAGCCGTCCCTGTATCATCAGTGCGGCCAGCAAAAACAGGATGATACGCAGAGCCGTTATTTCACAGTTCAGGGCACCGTAAAAGGCGGCAGCGGCAAATAATGCACAGACTGAACTGACGACAGAGATCCCGTTGGGGGTTGCACCGCGCCGTTGCAGCAGGCGGGCGGCAGAGGTCGCCCAGCGGGTCTGCCGGGCTTTGATCGGACGCCGGTCCCTGATTTCTTCTGATTCCATATCCTTTCCGTCATGTGAAAATTAATCTGTTGATAATATAAGGTTTCGTAACGTATTAATAATAGTGATGCAGCAAAATTGCCAGATATTTCTTTACAACACGACGAAGAGAATAACGGTATATCTTAGCTGAAAAGCGACTAAGGAAAGCCGCCGCCCTTATGGCAGGATAACGGTGTAATCAGGCAGACTATTATTGAGGTGACTATGTCAGAACAATCCCGCCGTTCTTTGCGGAGAGAAACCCGGCTGACGCAAAGCGGCCGTAACCCGGCAGCGCAGCACGGATTTGTGAATACCCCTGTATACCGCGGCTCCACGGTTGTGTTTCCGTCGTATGATGCACTGATCAACCGCCGGGCGGAATTCCATTACGGCACGGACGGTACACCGACGATTGCGGCACTGGAAAATGCCTGGAGTGAACTGACCGGCGCGGCGGGTACGGTATTATCCCCGTCCGGGCTGGGCGCGGTGACACTGGCGCTGCTGACCACCCTGAAAAGCGGCGATCATCTGCTGATGACAGATTCCGTTTATCACCCGACCCGGCAGTTATGCGGCGGCCTGCTGGCAAAGATGGGCATTACCACCACCTATTATGATCCGCTGATCGGCGCGGGGATTGAATCGCTTATCCGCCCGGAAACAACCGTGATTTTCCTTGAATCCCCCGGCTCCCAGACATTTGAGGTGCAGGATGTTCCGGCGATTACGGCGGTGGCAAAACGTCATCATATTACGACCATTATTGATAATACCTGGGCGACCCCGCTCTTTTTCCGCGCTCATGAGCACGGCTGTGATATCTCCCTTGAAGCCGGAACTAAATATCCCGGCGGCCATTCCGATGTGCTGATGGGACTGATTTCTGCCAATGAACAGTGGTGGCCAGAACTGCGCAGCACTTATGACCAGATGGCGATGCTGCCCGGGGCTGAGGACTGTTTCCTTGTGCTGCGCGGGCTGCGCACGCTGCATATCCGCCTGAAAGAAGCACAGCACCGGGCACTGAAAGTCGCAGAGTGGTTACAATCCCGTCCGGAAGTCAGCAAAGTGCTGCATCCGGCATTTCCGGAATGCCCGGGGCATGCGATCTGGAAGCGGGATTTCACCGGTTCTTCCGGCCTGTTCTCGGTGGTTCTGAATGCGAAATACACCACAGACGATCTCGCGGCGATGCTTGACGGGCTGGATATTTTCGCAATGGGTTATTCCTGGGGCGGGTTTGAGAGCCTGATAGTGCCGTTTGACTGCAGCCGTTACCGGACGGTCACTGACTGGCAGCCGGGCGGACTGACACTGCGCCTGCAAATCGGCCTGGAAGATACGGAGGATTTGATTGCGGATTTAACCGCCGGATTTGAACGGCTGAATGCGGCGCACTGACAAAAAAATAAGCCCGGAAATCCGGGCTTGCTTTCAGAACAAGGGTATTAAATGTTCGGCAGATAACCGGCGCTTTTGATGAACTCGATGGAGATCACCAGCAGGCCGAACAGGAAGATAAAGATCAGCACACCATTTCCGCCGGCAACACGGTAAGCACCGGCTTTCGGGTTCTGCCGTACTTTCCAGGCTAATAATGATGGCAGGATCAGCGCCAGGAAAGAGAGCGCCATTGCGGCATATGCCAGCGCGCCGGTAAAGCTTTTGTAGTACAGCGCGCAAATCAGAGGCAGGGCAAAGGTCAGAATCCCGGTTTGTGTTCGGCCGAATGCGGAGTTTTTACGTCTGAACAGGTCGGCCAGATAATCAAATAATCCCAGTGCCACCCCCAGGAACGAGGTAGCCAGTGCCAGATCCATAAACAGGCTGACCGCGATATCCACATATTTATTGGCAACGGTTTCACTGAGTGCCGTCAGTAAGCCGTCAAGGCCGGATTTCTGCGCCAGAATACCAAAGAAGGTATCGGATGGGATCGCGCCGAGAGTGGCAACCTGCCACAGCAGATACGCCACCAGCGGAATGGCACTGCCGGTAAGGAAAATAAAGCGCAGCTTTTTGCTGTCGCCGTTCATGTAATTCACCAGGCTCGGCACACTGCCGTGGAAACCAAAAGAGGTAAACACCAGCGGGATAGCGGAAAGCACCAGTCCGTTCTGAATCGGCATGCTGACAAGGTTGGTCATATTCACATGCGGCATCATGACGGCGAGCATGATGATCAGGAAGATAATTTTGCCGGTGAACAGAATGCGGTTGATAAAATCAACCGAGTGCGTTCCGACACACACCACGAGGCCGCCGACGAGGGTGAAGATAATGGTCGCGGTGCCCGGTGTAACAGATATTTGCCACCAGTTTTGCAGGCTGGCAGAGATCATTTCTCCCGCACCGCCGATATAGGCAGTGGTCAGGGCATACATCAGCAATAACATGCTGAAGCCAGTCAGGAGCTGACCCGGTAATCCGAGGTATTGACGGGCAACACTGCCTAAACCGGTGTCCGGTGAACTGTACTGATACACTTCAACCATCAGTAAGGCGGTGTAGCTCATGATAGCCCACAGGCCGATCAGAATAACCGCAATGACCGGAAAACCGATCCCCGCAGCCGCCAGGGGCATTGCCAGCATACCGGCACCGATCGTTGTTCCCGCAACAATCAGAACACTGCCGAGTGTACGATTTTTCACCAAAACCTCATGATATTTCAATCAATAATATGTGGGCAAAGCGTAATGAAAAACAGGAAGGGTGTCAAATTTAAATTACGTATATCGTAAAGATATCGTTACATCTCTGATATAAAAAAACCGGATTGCATATCCGGTCACAAAACGGCTTACAACTCGATGTCGATGTCACTCAGCGGGTAGCAACTGCAGGGAAGAATTTCACCGTCATTAATAAACGCCACCGGTCGCTGCCGGTAACCGACTTTGCCGCGTTTCAGGCGGACACGGCAGGCACCGCAGTAACCTTCACGGCACTGGTATTCTACCGGGACGGATTGTTCGAGTGTATTGAGCAGGTTGTTGTGTTCTTCGCTGACATAATGCAGCTGAATACCCTGCATGTTGCCATGCAGGGTGATTTTATAGCGGGGCATCAGAGTTCGAAGTTACTCAGTTCGTCAGTGTTGACTTCAGAGTCAATCTGACCGACCAGATAGGAGCTGACTTCCACTTCCTGTGGTGCCACCTGGACGTTATCCGATACCAGCCAGGCGTTGATCCACGGAATCGGGTTCGAGCGGACTTTGAACGGCAGCGGCAGACCCACCGCCTGCATGCGGATATTGGTGATATATTCCACATACTGACACAGGATATCTTTGTTCAGACCGATCATAGAGCCGTTGCAGAACAGGTAATCTGCCCACTCTTTTTCCTGCTCCGCCGCACGGACAAACAGGTCATAGCAATCCTGTTCGCACTCTTTGGCGATTTCCGCCATTTCCGGATCATCCTGGTCGCTGCGCAGCAGGTTGAGCATATGCTGGGTGCCGGTCAGGTGCAGTGCTTCATCACGGGCGATCAGTTTGATGATTTTCGCATTACCCTCCATCAGTTCGCGCTCGGCAAAAGCGAAAGAGCAGGCGAAACTGACATAGAAACGGATCGCTTCCAGTGCGTTAACGCTCATCAGGCACAGATACAGCTGGCGTTTCAGGGCGCGCAGGGTAACAGTAACGGTTTTACCGTTTGCGGTATGCGTCCCTTCACCAAACATATGATATTCATTGGTCATCCGGATCAGGTCATCATAATAGCCGGAAATATCTTCCGCGCGTTTGATGATCTCTTCGTTTGCCACGATATCATCGAACACCACCGACGGATCATTCACGATATTACGGATAATATGCGTGTAAGAGCGGGAGTGAATGGTTTCCGAGAAAGACCAGGTTTCGACCCAGGTTTCCAGCTCCGGAATGGAGATCAGCGGCAGCAGCGCCACGTTCGGGCTGCGGCCCTGGATGGAATCCAGCAGGGTCTGGTATTTCAGGTTACTGATGAAAATGTGCTTTTCGTGATCCGGCAGGGCATTGTAGTCAATGCGGTCGCGGGATACGTCCACTTCTTCCGGACGCCAGAAGAAGGAGAGCTGTTTTTCAATCAGTGATTCAAAAATCGGGTACTTCTGCTGATCATAACGGGCAACGTTTACCGGCTGCCCGAAGAACATCGGTTCTTTCAGCTGATCATTATGTACCTGCGAAAATGTTGTATAAGACATTATTTATTCACCTTAAATTTTACACGCGCCGCCTTCACAACCATCATCGTCGGCGATAACCACTTCCTCAGGCAGATCTTCCTGGGTATCTTCCGCACCATCGCGGGTATTGTGGTAATACAGTGTTTTCACGCCGTATTTATAGGCCAGCAGCAAATCCTTCAGTAACTGGTTCATCGGCACTTTGCCGCTCGGGAACCGGGTCGGGTCATAGTTGGTGTTGGACGAAATCGCCTGATCGACAAACTTCTGCATAATCCCCACCAGCTGGAGATACCCTTCGTTGCCCGGCATCTGCCATAACAGCTCATAGGCGGATTTCAGCCGCTCATATTCCGGCACGACCTGGCGCAGAATGCCGTCTTTCGACGCTTTTACGCTGATATAGCCGCGCGGCGGCTCAATGCCGTTGGTGGCATTAGAGATCTGCGAGGATGTCTCTGACGGCATCAGAGCAGACAGGGTGGAGTTGCGCAGACCGTGTTTTTTGATCTCTTCGCGCAGGCCTTCCCAGTCATAATGCAGCGGCTCGTTGGTCAGCTGATCCAGCGTTTTCTTGTACGTGTCGATCGGCAGAATGCCCTGTGAATAGGTGGTTTCGTTAAACCACGGGCATGCACCGTACTCTTTTGCCAGCTCATTGGAGGCTTTCAGCAGGTAATACTGAATAGCTTCAAAGGTGCGGTGAGTCAGGTTATTGGCGCTGCCGTCGGAATAGCGCACGCCGTGTTTCGCCAGGTAGTAAGCGAAGTTAATCACCCCGATACCCAGGGTACGGCGGCCCATTGAGCCTTTGCGTGCCGCTTCAATCGGATAATCCTGGTAATCGAGCAGGGCATCCAGGGCACGTACCGCAAGAATAGCCAGCTCTTCCAGCTCATCGAGGTTCTCAATGGCACCCAGGTTAAACGCGGACAGCGTACACAGCGCGATTTCCCCGTTCGGATCATTCATGTCGTTGAGCGGTTTGGTCGGCAGGGCGATTTCCAGACACAGGTTGGACTGGCGCACCGGCGCGATAAACGGATCAAACGGGCTGTGGGTGTTACAGTGATCCACGTTCTGAATATAGATACGGCCGGTAGAGGCACGTTCCTGCATCATCAGGGAGAACAGTTCGACCGCTTTCAGCGTCTGTTTGCGGATAGACGGATCTTTCTCGTACTGCGCATAAAGGCGCTCGAACGCATCCTGATCGGCGAAGAACGCGTCATATAACCCCGGTACGTCTGACGGGCTGAACAGGGTGATATCCTGGCCTTTGATCAGGCGCTCATACATCAGTTTGTTGATCTGGACGCCGTAGTCGAGGTGGCGGACACGGTTGCCCTCAACACCCCGGTTGTTTTTCAGCACCAGCAGGCTTTCCACTTCCAGATGCCATATCGGGTAGAACAGCGTTGCCGCACCACCGCGCACACCGCCCTGAGAGCAGGATTTCACGGCAGTCTGGAAATGTTTGTAGAACGGGATACAGCCGGTATGGAATGCCTCACCGCCGCGGATCGGGCTGCCGAGTGCGCGGATACGGCCTGCGTTGATACCGATACCGGCACGCTGGGACACGTATTTGACAATCGCACCGGAGGTCGCGTTGATGGAATCCAGGCTGTCGCCGCACTCGATCAGCACACAGGAGCTGAACTGGCGGGTCGGGGTGCGAACACCGGCCATAATCGGCGTCGGCAGGGAAATCTTAAAGGTTGACGTGGCGTCATAGAACCGGCGGATATAATCCAGGCGGGTCTCTTTCGGATAATGCGAGAACAGACAGGCCGCAACCAGGATATACAGGAACTGTGCGCTTTCATACACTTCGCCGGTAACCCGGTTCTGAACCAGATATTTCCCTTCCAGCTGTTTGACAGCGGCGTAGGAGAAATTCATATCACGCCAGTGATCGATGAATTCATTCATCTGGTCAAATTCAGCTTCGGTGTAATCGGTTAACAGATTTTCGTCATATTTACCGGCAGCCACCATTTTCTGCACATGGGCATATAACGCCGGCGGCTCAAACTGGCCGTAGGCTTTTTTGCGCAGGTTAAAAATGGCCAGGCGGGCAGCCAGATACTGATAATCCGGGGTTTCAGCGGAAATCAGGTCGGCGGCGGCCTTAATCATGGTTTCATGAATATCTGCGGTACGGATCCCGTCATAGAACTGAATCTGGGAACGTAACTCGACCTGGGAGACAGAGACATTATTCAGGCCTTCGGCGGCCCAGGTAATGACGCGGTGGATTTTGTCTAAATCGATACGTTCTTTGTGACCATCTCGTTTGGTAACAAGCAGATTCTGGTTCATCAGTTGATATACCCTGTTTTGAAAAGGACACCTTACTGTGATTAACGCGCTGATAATGTATATCAGCCCGATAAAAAACGATCCCTGAAACAATTGTTCCGGGAAAGTCAATAGCGGGTGATGAGCGATTTAAACACAAGATGTAGTGTGTCTGTAAAAGATGGGTAACAAGATAATGATAAATGCGCTCAGGATCAAGTGTATAAAATCAGGATCTTTTGTGGATAACTTGAGGATAGTTACCCATGGACGGAGTGGTAAGCACTGAGATCGCTGATAAAATGAAACAGTGCTTACCTGATTACGCGAAGCGATAATTTTAGAAAAATGCGATTTGTTTGGCGTTTTATTAATCGGCAGAGTAATTAACTTGACACTATAAAATAAAGCGGGTATGCAACATATAATTTACATCCACATTGGATGCCAGCCAGAATTTATCGCTTAACGGATTGTAATGTAAACCGATCATATGCTGCTCACGCAGGCCGGTGTTATTCAGCCAGTCGATCAGCTCTGCCGGACGGATAAATTTTTTCGCATCGTGTGTACCGGGTGGCACCATCTTCAGAATATATTCTGCTGCGATAACCGCCATAAACCAGGCTTTTTTGTTGCGGTTAATGGTGGAGAACACCACATCCCCTCCCGGTTTGACCAGACGGGCACAGGAACGCACCACAGAGGCCGGGTCCGGCACGTGCTCAAGCATTTCCATGCAGGTCACCACATCATACTGCTGTGCATGCTTTTCTGCGTGCTGTTCCACCGTTTCCTGCACATAGGTGATATCGGTGCCGCTTTCCAGCGCATGCAGACGCGCAACCTGAAGCGGCTCCGCGCCCATGTCCAGTCCGGTGACGTCCGCACCTTCCCGCGCCATGCTTTCTGCCAGAATTCCGCCGCCGCAGCCGACATCCAGCACTTTCTTCCCGAACACACCGTTAACCCGCTGCTGAATATAGGCCAGACGCAGCGGATTGATCCGGTGCAGCGGTTTAAATTCACCCTCCAAATCCCACCAGCGTGAGGCAACATCCTCAAACTTTTTAATTTCCGCAGGATCGACGTTGGCTGTCAGCGGGGAAGCTGTGTCATTCATGGTCTCTTTCTCTCTCTTGCTGCGGCAGAACCTGCCGGAATACGCGATGGCGTCAGTATACAATGCCGGACGCGGATGCGTCAGAAATAAAATACTCTCCCGATTTTTATATCTCCTTTTTTAAACATTGGCGATTTGTGGTATAGTTCCGCACCTTGAATCCGGAGTAATGAGGGATACTGGCTCCATGAGCGACAATGCCAAAGAAATCTTGCCCGTTAACATCGAAGAGGAGCTGAAAAGCTCGTATCTGGATTACGCCATGTCCGTTATTGTCGGACGCGCGCTCCCCGATGTCAGGGATGGTCTGAAACCGGTTCACCGCCGCGTGTTATTCGCGATGAAAGAACTGGGTAATGACTGGAATAAAGCCTATAAAAAATCTGCCCGTGTGGTCGGGGATGTGATCGGTAAATATCACCCCCATGGTGACAGTGCTGTGTATGAAACGATTGTCCGCCTGGCTCAGCCGTTCTCAATGCGCTATATGCTGGTGGATGGTCAGGGTAACTTTGGTTCAATCGACGGTGACTCCGCAGCGGCAATGCGTTATACGGAAGTCCGTATGGCGAAAATTGCCCATGAACTGTTAGCCGACATCGACAAAGAAACCGTGGATTTTGTACCGAACTATGACGGTACCGAAATGATCCCGGATGTGATGCCGACCCGCATCCCGAACCTGCTGGTGAATGGTTCATCCGGTATTGCTGTCGGGATGGCAACCAATATTCCGCCGCATAACCTGGGCGAAGTCATCGACGGCTGCCTGGCCTATATTGATGATGAAGATATCAGCATCGAAGGTCTGATGGAGCACATCCCGGGGCCGGACTTCCCGACAGCGGCGATTATCAACGGCCGCCGCGGTATTCTTGAGGCTTACCGCACCGGACGCGGCAAAATTCATATCCGTGCCCGCGCCGAAGTGGAAACGGATGAAAAAACCGGCCGCGAAACCATTATTGTTAATGAAATTCCGTATCAGGTAAACAAAGCCCGCCTGATTGAGAAAATCGCCGAGCTGGTTAAAGAGAAACGTCTGGAAGGCATCAGCGCGCTGCGTGATGAATCCGATAAAGACGGTATGCGCATTGTGATTGAAGTCAAACGTGATGCGGTCGGTGAAGTGGTACTGAACAACCTTTATCTGCTGACACAGATGCAGACCACGTTCGGTATCAATATGGTTGCCCTGCATCAGGGACAACCGAAGATCCTCAATCTGAAAGAAATTCTCAGTGCGTTTGTGCGCCACCGCCGTGAAGTGGTGACCCGCCGGACAATCTATGAATTACGCAAAGCCCGTGAACGTGCCCATATCCTTGAAGGTCTGGCGATCGCACTGGCTAATATCGATCCGATTATCGAGCTTATCCGCCGTGCACCAACACCTGCGGAAGCAAAAGCCGGGTTACTGGCACAGGCGTGGGAACTGGGTACGGTTGCCGCCATGCTGGCCGGTGCCGGTGATGATGCCGCCCGTCCGGAAGGTCTGGATGAGCAGTTTGGTATCCGCGATGGTCTGTATCATCTGACCGAGGTTCAGGCTCAGGCGATTCTGGATCTGCGTCTGCAGAAACTGACCGGTCTGGAGCATGAAAAACTGCTCGACGAATACCGCGAATTACTGGAACTGATTGCCGGTCTGCTGCATATCCTGCAAAGCCCTGAGCGTCTGATGGAAGTCATCCGTGAAGAGCTGGTGGCGGTGAAAGAGCAGTTCAACGATAAGCGCCGTACCGATATCACAGAAAATACAGCGGATATCAACATCGAAGATCTGATCAGTCAGGAAGATGTTGTGGTGACACTGTCCCATCAGGGCTATGTGAAGTATCAGCCGCTGACCGACTATGAAGCCCAGCGCCGCGGCGGGAAAGGTAAATCTGCCGCCCGCATCAAAGAAGAAGATTTTATCGAACGTCTGCTGGTGGCGAACACCCACGACACCATTCTCTGCTTCTCCAACAAAGGGAAGCTGTACTGGCTGAAAGTGTATCAGTTACCGGAAGCCAGCCGTGGTGCGCGCGGTCGTCCGATTATCAACATATTACCGCTGGATCAGGAACAGAACGAACGTATCACCGCGATTCTGCCGGTCCGCGAATATGAGGAAGGTAAATTTGTCTTTATGGCGACCGCCAGCGGTACCGTGAAGAAAACCTCCCTGCAGGACTTCAGCCGTCCGCGTAATGCCGGGATTATCGCCGTCAACCTCAACGAGGGTGATGAGCTGATTGGTGTTGACCTGACTGACGGCAGCAATGAAGTGATGCTGTTCTCTGCTGACGGTAAAGTTGTCCGCTTTGCGGAAGATGCTGTCCGTGCCATGGGGCGTACTGCCACCGGTGTACGCGGTATCCGCCTGGGTGATGACGATGCGGTCGTGTCACTGATTATTCCGCGCGGCGAAGGTGAGATCCTGACTGTCACCGAAAACGGCTACGGCAAACGGACTGCGGAAGCGGAGTATCCGACCAAATCCCGTGCCACTCAGGGGGTTATCTCCATCAAAGTGAGTGAGCGTAACGGGAAAGTCGTGGGGGCAATCCAGGTCGGCGCAGATGATCAGATTATGATGATCACCGATGCCGGTACACTGGTCCGTACCCGCGTCTCTGAAGTCAGTATCGTGGGCCGTAATACCCAGGGTGTGACACTGATCCGTACCGGAGAAGAAGAGAAAGTGGTCGGTCTGCAGCGTCTCGCAGAGCCGGAAGAGGATGAAAATGATTTCTCTGAAGACGGTGAAGTGACAGATGCGGCACCGGATGATAATGCAGAAGAGAATAACGATTAATATCACCGGTTTCCGGTAATATAAAATCAGAAAACGGATAAAGCAGGAACAATAATATTGTTCCTGCTTTTTATTTACCCCGGGGGTTTTGTAAACATTGCACAGTGGTATATCCTAGACATAACAGTCTGAAACCTCGTGAATATATCAGATTCATTATTGGCGGAGCCCCTTTGAGATACTTTTCATCTTTCCAGACATCACTGAAAATTTCGCGTTACCTGTTCCGGATCGTCGGTGTGATGTTATGGGGGCTGGGGGCGCTGGTGACGATATTCTATTTACTGAATATCTATAACGGGATGCGCAATGATATCCGCCAGCAGTATTATTCCGATTACGATGCCTTATTGGCCTATTTCCGGCAATCCACCGATATAACCCGCGATATCCGTTATATGAATGAGCGGTTTGTCGAAAATAAAGAAGTACGGCCGGGAGAACCGGCTGACCGGACGACTGACGGGTTTTTTATTGATTACCGGGCACTGAACACCAAAGGCGACTGCGCAGCGTTCCGTACCGGCAGCGGCCCCTATATTATTGCATTCAAAGATCTCCTGACGTACTGGCAGAATAATATTGCCGCCCCAACGGGGCTCAATCAGGTCTTTCTGGTCGGTTCAAAAACCCTGTGTATGGTGTCATTTCCGATCCGCAATCTCTCCACCAGCAGCGAAACGCTGCGCAGAATGGTCAATGATTACTCTCAGAACTATTTCCGCCTGAAAAGTCAGGGGAAAGAACGCACCATTTACTGGGCGGCACCGGGCAGTAATCAGGGAATGGCCAGCCTGTTTGTGATGATGCCGCTGTATTATGATGGTCGTTTTCTGGCGCTGATGGGCATTGAACGTAACCTGCAGCTGGAGAACTTCAACCGTCTGCGCGATTTTCCGGCGAATATGGTGATCATCAATGAGCAGGATGATGTTGTGCTCTCCTATCCGGAAGAAATTAACACGCAGAAAAATAAAGACAGCTATCTGGTGGATGACAATTATTTCGGCTATGACGATGGATTCACCCGGCTGGTCTTTAAACGCAGACTGACGCCGTCGCTGCTGAGTGTGGTGTATACCACGCCGCTGAGCTCAATTTATGAAAAACTGAAATTCCAGATCCTCAACGGGGCGATCCTTAACCTGATTTCCGCCATTATTATCGGGCTGTTCACCTGGCTGCTGGAGCGGCGGATATTTATGCCTGCGGAAAACAGCGCAATACGTCTGGAGGAGCACGAGCAGTTTAACCACAAAATTGTGGCCTCTGCACCGGTCGGGATCTGTATCCTGCGCACCCTCGACGGTACGGCACTGCTGAGTAATGAGCTGGCTCATAATTACTGGCGTATGCTTTCGTTCGAGGATCGCAATCGCATCGGTCTGCTGATAAAGGATAAGCGCCAGGGGATGGAAGATATGGTGACCCGTAACGGCGGGCACCTTCAGGTCAGTTTTGTGCATTCCCGTTACCAGAACGAGGAAGTGGCGATTTGTGTTCTGGTGGATATCAGCGCCCGTGTGCAGCTGGAAAGCTCATTACAGGACGCGGCTCAGGCGGCAGAGCAGGCCAACCAGTCGAAATCCATGTTCCTCGCCACGGTCAGCCACGAGTTGCGCACACCGCTGTACGGTATCATCGGTAACCTGGAACTGTTACAGTCCATGGCTCATTCGCGGGATGCCCAGCGTCTGCTCGGCACCATGAATAATTCATCATCTTTATTACTGAAAATCATCAGTGATATTCTCGACTTCTCCAAAATTGAATCCAAACAGCTGAAAATTGAGCCGAGAGAATTTAATTTCCGCGAACATATTCACTTTGTGGTGGCAAACTACCTGCCGCTGGTGGCGAAAAAACACCTTTCTCTGTACTGCTTTATCGAAAAAGAGGTGCCGGAACTGGTCTGTAATGACCCGGTACGGATGCAGCAGGTGATCGCCAACCTGTTTAATAATGCGATTAAATACACGTATGTCGGGATGGTGTGTATTCACGTCTATGTCTGCGGTGAATATCTGCATGTGGATATTCAGGATACCGGCAGTGGTATCAGTGAAGATGAGCTGCGCCAGTTATTCGACCCGTTTTATCAGATTATGCCGAATACGGACAGCCCGTCACAAGGGACCGGGCTGGGGCTGCCTATCTGTGAAAAACTGATTTCACTGATGGACGGCGACATGATGGTGGAATCGCAGAAAGAGGTCGGCAGTCTGTTCGGGATCCGATTCCCGTGCTATACCGCTTATCCGTCCGGTCATCATACGGATATTGTGCCGCTGACTGTACCGCTGGTCTTTGATTTCCGGAACGGCGTGCTGGCGGATTATATGCAGCGTTACTGGCAGGATATTGCCCCGGTCCCGGTGGCGCTGTCTGAATGTCCGGATATTACCTGTGCGGTGGTGATAACGGATGTGGTCACGCCGGCGATGAAACAGGCCCGTCTGCTGATTGAGCTGGATGCCGGTTATACCGACAAACCGGTGCCGCAGGGCGGTAATCACTGGCGGCATAACACGCATCAGCTCGACGGGTTGTTTGATTTTGTTTCCGATCGCCTGAATAACCGCCGTCAGGAAGCGGATGATCTGCCGCCGCCGCCGTTGCCGGACAGTCAGCAGGCGGTGCATGTCCGGATCCTGATTGTGGATGACCATCCGATTAACCGCCATCTGCTGTCCGATCAGCTGCATCTGTTCGGCTACCACACGGCAACGGCGGATGACGGACTGGATGCACTCAATTTCCTCGAAACCCATGAAGTGGATATTATTCTGTCAGACGTCAACATGCCGAATATGAACGGTTATGACCTGACGCGCACACTGAGAGAGAAGGGCATGACACTGCCGGTTATCGGGATCACCGCCAACGCGATGGCAGAGGAGCGCGAGCGCTGTCTGGCCTCCGGCATGAATGACTGCCTTTCCAAACCGGTCTCGATGCAGGCGCTGCGCACCATGATGGCGCACTATATCCCGCAGGTCACACCACCACAGGCAGAATAACCGGACACATAAAAAAACCGCCATTCAGATGAATGGCGGTTTTGTATCAGTATGGTAAAACGTTTCCGGATTACTCGTCCCGGGGGCTGTCGATAGTGACAGACGAAAGGTAATTAAGCAGAGCGATATCGTTATCCACACCCAGCTTCAGCATGGCGGATTTTTTCTGGCTGCTGATGGTTTTGATACTGCGGTTCAGTTTACGCGCAATCTCAGTGACCAGATGCCCTTCGGCAAACAGACGCAGAACCTCACTCTCTTTCGGAGACAGGCGTTTATCGCCGTATCCGTTGGCATTCACTTTTTCCAGCAGTTTGGAAACGCTGTCAGGCGTGAATTTCTTTCCTTTCTGTAACGAGGCCAGTGCTTTCGGCAGATCAGCAGGCGCTCCCTGCTTCAGTACGATCCCTTCGATATCGAGGTCCAGTACAGCACTGAGGATCGCCGGATTATTGTTCATGGTCAGCACAATAATCGCCAGGTCAGGATAATGGCGCTTGATATACTTAATAAGCGTGATGCCATCACCGTATTTATCTCCCGGCATGGAGAGGTCAGTGATCAGAACATCTGCATCCAATCGTGCTAAGTTATTGATAAGTGAGGTGGAATCTTCAAATTCACCAACAACATTAACTGTTTCCAGCTGTTCCAGAGACTTTTTTATCCCGAACAGAACAATAGGATGGTCGTCAGCGATAATAACATTCAGGTTATTCATACTCTTGGTTACCTTGCTGCAGCAATTCAGTGACAATGGCATCAATTTCCCGGATACCTTCATCCACTTTCATTTTGTTTTTGTCAGCGATACAGCGTTCTATATCTTCACAGCGTGATTTCAGATAATCAAAGTCGAGTACAGCAAAGACCCCTTTGACCCGATGTACTGTCAGCGCCAGTGGCTGCAATTCACTTAATTCTGCTTCTGTGTACATCTTACTTATATCAGGAGGTACTGTGGTGGCAAATAGATCTTTATACGTACTTTGTGCCAGCTGATTTTTATATAATGCAACAACTTCCCCGACGGAAAGTGCTGCTGTATTAATACCCGGATTCCCGGGTAAGAATCTATCATCAAACTCATCCGAAGTTAAGCTTTGTTCGATAAGCAGCGTAATAGCATTCAGAATTTCATCATTGAAATTATAATTACACTCCACCAGGGAAGGTGTAATCATTTTATGTTCAATAATATCATTTCGTAAAAAGAGAATTGGCTTTCTCGCTTTCTTATCAAAGTCAGTTATCAGGATGTCATATTCATCTTGCAATAATGCGCGATTTTTATCAAATAAAATTCCGCCATTTTCAATTATAATTGTGTTAATTATTTCCCGAATGCTCGGATTAATGATATTGATCTTAAACAGCGTGTCTTCCAGCACCTCTGACGGCTCACCGATCATCTCAGTGGCAGGCAGCGGCAGCTCAACGCTATAGTGAGTACCGATATCCGGTTTACTGTCTATTTTCAGTTCACCTTTCAGCTTCTTACATAATAAATCACACAAATAGAATGCCAGTCCGGAGTTCGGACGACCTTCACTATCCGCGACCTGAAACATAAATGGATCATGCCGGTTAACAAGATCAGATTGCGGCAGACCCGAACCACTGGCGATTATTTCAAATTTGATATTATTATGTTCATCTTTGAATATATTCTTAAGGCGAATAACTAATTTCCCGTATCTTAAATTGCTGACGGCGTAATTCAGCAATAATAAAAAAATCTTACTGATAACAGGACCGTCACCAATATAATTCAGCTGCTTGTTAATTCCGTTATGAAAATAAAGCGGAATACCTTTGTCATTTATCTGACGTGAGAATTGTTTAACAATATCCTCAGCCATCTGTGACAACAGGAATTCATCATTGGTCGGCTTCCAGTCATCGGTTTCCAGGTCAGCCAGCAGAATGATGTTTTCAATCCACTCACACAGATGACCGGATTCTGTCACCACTTTATCCATCAGCTGAGCACCGGCCGGGTCGGTGACATACGGTGCCAGTGTATGCAGATCATTACCAAGCTGCTTGACCGGCACCACCAGCTCGGAACGGATATTCGATAACACGGACTGACGGGCTTTGATACTTTTCTTATACTCGCGGTCAGACAATTGCAGACGGCGCGCGGTCAGTGCCTCCTGATCCACATCCCGGAACAGGATCAGGTACGTATCATTCATATCACGGACCGGATTCATACTGACTTCATAGACCACATTATCAATGGTGGTCTGGATCCGGCCGTGATGCTCCCGGGCCATATCGCGGGTTTTGTTCAGGTCACTGAGGGTCAGCAGCTGGGTGGCAATCGTATTACCGACCAGCCGTTTATTGGCGGCAAAATCATAAATCGCCAGCCCGACAGGCACCTGAGCCACAATCTCATTGGTTATTGCCTCACTGTTTCTGGCCTGACGAACCAATGTATTGAGCGGAGAAATAAATCGCTTACGGATATAAACGAGGCCGCCGACAGAAAGTGCAGTGAACAGGAAGGCAGAAATTAACAGCCAGATATTCGCCGACAGCATTTCTTCGGCCAGTGCCAGCAGCGAGAGCTGATAAACCACCTGATACGGCATTTCACGCAGACGGTAACTGAGTTTCAGTGACAGGCCGTTAATACTGATTTGTACTGCATTCGGGCGGTTACTGAGCGTATGGGATCCGGCCGGGAGCAGTGACAGATTGGACAGATCCAGATTGTCCGGTACCAGGTTATTCACCGGTAAATCAAACGCGACCACGCTGGTCAGCTGACCGGGGTTATTGAACATTGCGCGGTAAGTATAGTAATACGTTGATTCTGACGGCATCTTGGTAAAAGAGGAGAGTGTCTCCCGTTCATCCAGCGCGGTGGAATCCGCCAGCATTTCTGCCCGTTTCTCATCGGCTCCCAGCGTCAGCTGGCTTTCACGATAGCGCAGTTCTGGGCGCAGGGCGGAGTGGGATGTGACCAGCAGCAGACTGTTATCCAGACCGTTAAGATAATACATGGAATTAAACTGATTCTCGCCGCCCCACAAAATGGTCAGATAATCCGAAAAGCGCCGTGCAATGGCGTACGTCTCATCATTGGTCTGACCGAATAAAATGGCATCCACCACCGGTACACGGCTGTCAATCCAGTAAATATCATTCAGGATCTTATGCGGGGGAACGAGCTCGGGCCGTTTATCGGTATCCGTGGTATTGGCGAGCCGGAACAGCTCAGCGGACTGATAGCGGTAGGTTTCAACCTGATGTTCTATCCGGCTGCTGAAACTGTAGAGTGCGCCTTTCTTGCTTCCCAGCCAGGCATCGTAATAGTTATATCCGTATAAAAAGAGAGATAAGACTAATAACGAAATAAATGATGCATAAAAGCCGGGTATCGCATAAGGCCTGGAATGTGACTGTCTGTACATATGTTCCGTTGCAACCTTATAGTAAGTACTTGACTGTAAATTCACCGGGAATTAATTCTATCATACTAATTCCTGCCACAATAACAGCTGTCTTTCGCCCTCAGGCCGGTACGGTGTGTGAATGTTGAGCAGGCAGACAAAAAAATCGGTTTTTTTTGCATATAGGGGTAGACAGGTTCCTCATTTTTCAGCATAATCGCGCCCCATGGAAGGATGGCCGAGTGGCTTAAGGCAGCGGTCTTGAAAACCGCCGACGGGAGACCGTCCTAGAGTTCGAATCTCTATCCTTCCGCCAAATTAGCCGGCTTAGCTCAGTTGGTAGAGCAACTGACTTGTAATCAGTAGGTCACCAGTTCGACTCCGGTAGCCGGCACCATATTAAACCCGTTATATTTCACAGATATAGCGGGTTTTTCTTTTCTATATGATGCATGGTTAGACCGCTTTTATTAGTGCGCGTGCCATATTCGTGCCATTAATCCCCATGGCCTCGTCAATTCTTCGCGCGTGTTCAACAAGATGATTCGGGGCTAAATGTGCGTACCTCTGAACCATTTCTATCGATTCCCATCCCCCCATTTCCTGTAACGCAGTCAGCGGGACTCCGGCCTGAACAAGCCAGCTCGCCCATGTGTGGCGAAGGTCATGGAAGCGGAAGTTTGTGATTCCTGCTCGGCGAAGCCCGGTATTCCATGCGGTGTTGTCGTCAACTCTCATCTTCCTAACTTTTTCTGTTGGTGATCCGTCTGCTCTGTGCCATGCTTCAGTGTGTACAAACACGTATTGCTGGTGCTTTCCTATCTGCATCCTGAGCACCCGGCAAGCTGTTTCGTTGAGAGCCACACCTATCGCCTTGCCGCCTTTCGTGTCTTCCGGATGAATCCAGGCAACTTTCCGTTGCAGGTCTATTTGCGTCCATTCGAGATTAAGTATGTTCGATCTTCGCAATCCTGTTGCGAGTGCAAACATAACAACAGGCTTCATTACATCAGGCATACACTGTATCAGGGTTGTTGCCTCTTCTTTGGTCAGCCACCTGACCCGTATTTCCTTTTTTTGCCTGACCTTAATTGTTGGGGATTTACCGATC
>NZ_JAODZS010000004.1:0-157782 GCF_029835375.1 Morganella sp. GD04133
CAGTCACCAATGGAAACTAAATTATTATTAGAAAATGTCCTTAGGCATTTATCCTTCCCGGCATCTTGCTTGTATTTGTTTATAATGTTTGAATAACCGACACTTTCCGCAGATATTGCATTGTTTGTAATTATTATCGAGCTAGCTATTGAGCCCATAATCACCATCTTTTTTAAACTCATTTCATGCTCCTTTTCATATAAATTTACTTAGAAATAAAAGTGTAGCTCCGCACTCAATTTTTTCACTGTAGTGTCGTGGCTTAATAAACTTGGCCACCTGAACAATTCTCGATAATCAGGAAACTCAGAGCGCATTATCCTGCAGCCACGCTTTGCCATGTGTTCGGGGTTCACCGCCGGGCTTACCTTGCTGTGGTACTCGATCTGTTTGCGCGGAAACCCGTGGGGTGGGCAATGTCGTTCTCTCCGGACAGCAGGCTGACCACCAAAGCACTGGAAATGGCATGGGAAAGACGCGGTAAGCCATCCGGGATTATGTTCCACAGTGATCAGGGTAGTCACTATACAAGCAGGCAGTTCAGGCAGTTACTGTGGCGATACCGGATCAGGCAAAGTATGAGCAGGCGCGGAAACTGCCAGGATAACAGTCCGATGGAGCGCTTCTTCAGGAACCTGAAAAACGAGTGGGTGCCGGTGACCGGCTACATCAGCTTCAGTGAAGCTGCTCATGCAATAACGGGTTATATCGTCGGGTATTACAGCGAACTCAGACCGCACGAATATAACGGTGGAAATCTGGTTGCGCTGCAACAAATATTAGGCCATGCCAATATTAATCAGACAATGGCATACGCGCATTTTTCACCTGATTATTTGCAGTTGGCTGTTTTGTTTAATCCATTGAAAGGTGATATCTCAATTTAGCAATTATAAGCCGATGAAGTGTCCACACTCAGGTAACTTTTGGCGGTTCACAGTTGTTTAACGAATTTCAATTGACTGATTTTTAAAGTTTAATTGTATTTTTTGTTATTACACAATTGCCATTTATATACTGAAAAGCCACCGGACGGTGGCTTTTTACATTTATGAACTGCTGACTTTATGTAACAGGGTGATGACCGGAATCACCGGCGTCATAATCCACCTTAATGCAATCAACGCGGTGGCTGTAACTCGATAGGTACCACATCTGATGTTTTAATCAGGTTAATAAAATCAATCCCCTGCGGACTGAAAATAAACAACGCATAGCCGGTGGCCATCTTAATATCATCGTTGCGGGCAATCCCCGGGAAGCCCGGCATCGGGCCGCCCTTTTCAACCTGCTTAATCAGCCCCACCTGGTCAATCATCACACTGCATGCCAGCTGACCGTTCATCTCTTTTTTATCCATCCGCACCATATCGCCCTGATACGGACGTGAGGTAAAATGATCAACACCGTTTTTGTCCTTCACGCCCACACCATACTGATTGGTGGATTTATCCAGCAGCGTCAGGGCAATACTCTGTGACTCCCCCTGCAGCGGTAACTGATAAACACCGGTGAAATCCGGGCAGTTTTCCTGCGTCTGCGCCGGTGGCAGAGGCGCGGCACAACCGCTGAGCAAAATCGGGAGCAGTGCGGTTGCCAGCCAGAGTTTGTGCGTCATAAATATCCTTTTGTCAGTGCATTTTCCGGAGCCGGAACAGACACAAAGTCTATCACAGTTTCCCGCGCATCCGGAAAAATGCCGCAGAATTGCCCTACTTTACCTTATCCCAGCGCACCAGACTTTCTGACAACACCGCCAGCAGGATCGCCACCAGCATGCCGTTCCCCAGCATCGGACGCAGCAGCACCGGCAGGTCACTGATAAACACCGCTGGCGGATTGATCAGAAAAATACCCACAAACAACGGAATTGCCAGCCGGTAAATATTGCGCGCATTCAGGGAAATTTTATCCACGAAGGCCAGTGAGGAAAACATCAGCGGCAGATAGGTCGCCAGCATCACGGCACTGCCGATGGCGAGTGGTAACCCGCTGAAGAAAAGTGTCACCGGTGGAATAAGTCCCATCAGCAGAAACAGCACACTGCCGACCACCAGGGATGTCCGGCTGCTGTCATTGGTCTGGGTGATTAATCCCACTGAGGAGACAAACGGCGCAAACGGCACCACGGCCAGCGGCGCGGTCAGCAGCGTCACCGAACCGGTGACAATAAAGCTGCGCCGGAACAGGACACTGTTTTCCTGCAATTTATCCATGTAAAACACATCCGTCGAACGGATAGCGCCGAAGGTATTACTGATATTCAGCAACCCGGTCAGGATACAGGTGATAATCACGCCCCAGCGGAATTCAAACCCGTCAGTGCTGCCGAGCGGCAGAAATTCCCATGATGCGGATGCCACGTCCCGTCCCGGCGGGGAAAACAGCAGTACGTAAGCTCCCCAGCCCAGCAACACGCCAATCAGCAGCGCATATTTGGCCACCGATACCGGGGCATACACAATCACGCCCAGCACCAGGATCAGCGTTGCCAGCGCGAGGAAAAAGACCGGGTAATTCACGGTGGCATCCGGCGGCATAATACCGAACGGCAGTCCCAGCATCCCCTTCAGAAAAATAGAGACCAGCTGCGCGCCTATCATAAACATAAACACCGCCATCACCGCCGGATTAAAAATCCGAGCGATACGGGCTCCTGCGCCGGTAAAACCAATCACCAGCGTGATAAGTCCCGCACAGGCAATCCCGATAGCAAGGTTTGCGCCGGTCACGCCCGCAGAGGTGCCGAAAGAGGCTTCCGCCACGGCGATCCCCAGAATGGTGGCCCACCACAGGCCGGTCGGCCCTTCCATAATCGCACGCTGGTGACCGGTAAACACCTGCACCAGGCTGCCGAGCGCGGTGGCAATAAAACTGTATTGTGTGATGGTCAGCGTGGCGGCGTCAGAAAGATGAAACGCAGATTGCAGTGTCGGCGGGATCAGCACCGTATTGCAGAAAATAAAGAAATACCACTGAAAGCCGGACAGCCAGTGGCTTTTTTGCATTTTTATCATGGGATAACGCCTTTCGGATGCAGTGTCAGATTTATTGTTAATATAGTGATAATGATCATACTATCAAAGAGAGATTATTTTGTGAGTTTTTCACTCAGAGAGGTCATGATGAAACCATCCGTTCTTGTTTACCGCGATATTCCTGACGACATCCTCACCCGCCTGTCCGCTGAATGCAATGTTCAGCGCGTGCCGGAAATTGATCCGGACATTGACCCGCCAGTGAAACCGCTGCTGGCCGGAGCGGATGCTATCCTCGGCTCCGGCGGGAAAATTGATGCCCGTTTTCTGGCAATGGCGCCTAAATTGCGGGTGGCGTCCACCATCACCGTCGGTTATGACAATTTTGATGTCTCTGCCCTCAGTGCGCGGAATGTGGTGCTGATGCATACCCCGGATGTGCTGACCGAAACCGTTGCCGATGCCACCATGGCGCTGGTGCTGGCAACGGCACGAAAAATGATTATCAGCTCTGAACGGGTGAAACGCGGCGAGTGGACGGAAAGCATCACGCCGGACTGGTACGGCTGCGATGTTCATCATAAAACGATGGGGATCGCCGGAATGGGCCGCATCGGTGACGCGCTGGCGCGCCGGGCGCACTGCGGATTCGGCATGAAAGTGCTCTACAATGCCCGCTCCCGCCATGAAAAAACCGAAAAAGCGTATCAGGCGGAGTACCGTTCGCTCGATGCCCTGCTGGCAGAATCGGATTTTGTCTGTATCACCCTGCCGCTGACAGCGGAAACCCGCCATTTATTCGGTCGCGAACAGTTTGAGAAAATGAAACGCAGTGCCATTCTGGTCAATATCGGGCGCGGTGCCGTGATCGACGAAGTCGCACTGGCACAGGCGCTGAAAGAGAAAACGATCCTCGCCGCCGGTCTGGATGTTTTTGAACAGGAACCGCTGCCGCCGGATTCACCGCTGCTGTCGCTGGATAATGTCGTGCTGATGCCGCATATCGGCTCCGCCACCCATGAAACCCGCTATGCCATGGCGGCCTGTGCTGCGGATAATGTTCTCCGCGCCCTGAAGGGGAATGTCAGTCAGAATTGCGTCAATCCGCAGGCGCTGCAACAGTAATTATCCCGACCGCACACAGCAGATTATTTTTGCCGGATAATCTGCTGTTTCTGCTATTTCCAACCCTTTCAGATAATTATTAATTTCCATAATTATCAGATAAATACGATAGCGTCGAACGCTGATATCGTTTGATCTGTAGCACACTATTCCGGAATACGGATATTCAGGAAAAATACAGACAACGTATTGAAGGTCAGCGCATGAAAAAAATCAGATTATCACTTCTTTGTATTCCTGTTTTGCTGTTTGGCTTATTTCTGTTTTTTCATGAAACAGGGCGCATTATTTATCATGAATCCGATATTTACCGTTACTATATGTACACGGACAGCGGGATACGCAATGCCCCGCGGATCTCGGAAAACTATCAGTTTGAATATATCCCGACAGCAGGGACAATTTCTGAAATGAGCAGTGTGGTTTTTCATGATGCACGGGATTGTACCCCACTGAAAAATTACCTGAATAATGCCGGTTATTATCTTTACCGGACGCAGGATCAGGGACAGGATGAAATCTGGTTATCCGCGCGGGATAAAAAAGCACTCTATTCCCTGCACCGGGATAAACAGGGCCGGTTTATCCGCCTTTCCCGCAGTTCTTTATAAAAATACAGGAAAATGTCTGTATTTTCCGTCAAAAGGTGATGGAGCGACCGATACTGACCGGGTCACACCAGCGGGTTTTATATTCCCCCGACATCATGCCGTAAGAATAGGTCACCGGCGCAGGCAGTTCCGCTGTCAGACAGAGATTGCGCCACATCAGCATCGTGCCGATGGAATATTTGCGTAAACTCATATCGTAGCCGATGTTCAGAAAATCAATAAATGTTCCCCGCTTTGACGGTGTGGAAAGCAATAACTGAATACCCACCGCTTTACCGTCAAAAAATGCAATTTCCCCGAAAAAATGATTATAGCAATGATGAAAAAGTGCGCGGATAACCGGATTATTCTCCACCTCATGCCCGCGCCGGCCGGCATATAACCGGAAGTAGGTTTCAAATAAAAAATCCGGCGCGACCGTGCTGACACTTTCAAATGTCCCGCCATCCGCCATAAATTTACGGATCTCTTTTTTCCTCGTGGCTTTGGTTTTGGAAGAAAAAGCAGACAGATCTTTTGAAACGGCCACATGACGCCGGGAAAATAGCGAAAATGAACTGTTATAAAACTGACGGCATTCTGTACTCAGGGATTTGGTCTTAAACGGCAGAAAACATTTAACGTTTTTATTAAATGGCAGCAGGATGGAATAGCGCGGGAAATACATCCACCTCAGACTGTTTTCCGGGTTTTTATCGTCATTTGCCAGCCAGCCGTTATCTGTGCAGACCGCACCTTCAATCACACCTTTTTTTGTATAGGCGTAGAAATCCGGTTCAATGCCCTGCGCCATGGCAAACTTAATATAGTGCGGCGAGGTTTCCGCATTATAACCAAACGTCTCACAGCAGGCTTCATAATCACTGAAGCTGCATTTTTCCCATCCCCGAAATTTCATCATACCCGCAGAATTCTGATCATTAATGTCATTATGCCCGCCATTCTAATTAAACCGGGTACAGGTGCAACTAATAACAGAATCCCCGTAACGGGGATTCTGTCAGAAGATAATAATCAGGTTGTCAGCCCGGCACGAACGGACTGGGCAGGATCAATATGCGTCATCACACTCAGCACCTGCGGGTCACGGCGGATATTCATTTCCGCTGCAATGGCGATATCATGGCCTTCTTTGACCGTCAGGTTTTCATCAATTTCAATATGGACATCCACCAGCAGATAATCGCCGGACTTACGGGTTTTCAGATCATGCACCCCTTCCACTCCCGGGGTTTCCATCACAGACTGCGTGATTCTGGCAACGGTTTCTTCATCCGCACCGCGATCCATTAAATCCTGGAGGGACTGCAGGGTAAATTTCACCCCCATGCGCAGAATAAACAACCCGACCACCAGCGCGGCGATCGGATCCAGAATTTTGTACCCCAGCAGACTGCCGGTGATACCGATGGCCACCACCAGTGATGATGCCGCATCCGAACGGGCATGCCAGGCATTGGCTTCCAGCATATTGGATTTTACTTTGCGCGCCACATGCAGCATATAGCGGAACAGGCCCTCTTTCGCCAGCAGTGCCAGCAGCGCGACATACAGCGCCAGCGAGTGTACTTCGGGAATGGTTTCCGGTGACATAATCCGTGAACCGGCGGTCCACAGCATCCCGCCGCTGACCACCAGCAACAGCACGCCCAGCACCAGCGATGCCACATTCTCGTAACGGAAATGGCCGTAAGGGTGTTCCTCATCCGGCGCTTTACGGCTGCCGCGGTTAGCAATCAGCACCACAAAATCAGCGATAAGGTCAGACAGTGTATGAACCCCGTCAGCAATCAGACCCTGTGAATGCGAGAAAATCCCCGCCACTATCTGCCATGCAGACAACAGGGTATTCACCCAGACACTGACCCAGGTGCTTTTTTTCGCGGCCGCGAATTTTATCTCACGGCTGATATCCGCGCTGTTTTCGGCGGTTTCATCCGCCTGTGCAGGTATATTAGACATAATTTAATTCCACATTATTTTTGTGGTTAATACAAAGCAAATACTTGCTGTGGATCGTAATCATTATAGTTCAGCAAACGGATCAATGCCGTTCTTTCTGAACAGGAAATAAAGAATTACAATTAATAAGGTTAACGCAGAATATTAATTCAGCATCCGCAGTATGCCACAATCTTTTTTTCACGTCTCCAATTTTATGATTTTATTTGATTTTTATAACTGAGAATCATTATTCTTATCGCTTTTAAAACGTCTTCTTTCATTCGCCTTCTCTGATTGCGTTAGCATTATTTTCTTTAATTCACGCTCTCCTTTTTATTATTGTTAATAATAAAAATAAACGATAGTTATTTTCATTTCACAAATTAAATAAGCTGCCGTCATGATCACAACACACGCTGTCATTTTTTGTCATACTGACACTGATTTCAGTTAACAGGAGGCTGTATGTACAACACGATTCTGGTTCCGATTGATATTCTTGAAGATGACCTGACAGACAAAATGCTGCCCCATGTGGAGGCACTGGCGAAAATTGATCATCCGAAGATCCATTTCTTCACCGTTATCCCTAACGTGGAAATGTTCTTCGGGGTGGAATACGCCTCAATGCCGGTCAGTATGCGGGAATCCGGAGAGCGCATTGAGCTGGCGCTTGCCGCACTGAAAGAAATTATTAAAGGAATTGCTGTGCCGGAAAGTCAGTACACCCTGCACGCGGCTATCGGATCAGCCAAAAACGAAATTCTCTCTTATGCCAAAGAGATTAACGCCGACCTGATCCTGATGGGCTCTCACCGCCCGGGTGCAGCAACATTCCTGCTCGGCTCTACCGCAGCAACGATTGTCCGTCACGCCAAAACATCGGTGATGGTTATCCGCTGAACCCGTTTGTCTATTCTGCCCCGCGTCACTGCGGGGCATATTATTTCAGCTGCGTTTAAGCTTATCGGTATTTGCCAGATATAACGCCACGGTCAGCGCCAGTATTGACAAAGTATGCAGGAATGTCGCATTGGCATCTGAGTGATCGACAATAATTAAACGCACCATCGCCGTAATGCCGATATAGATAAAATAGCGCAGCGGGAAATGGTAGCCCGACGAAAAATACTTCACAATCAGGGCAATAAATTCAAAATAAAGGAAATAGGTCACGATACTGTCTAATAACAGATAGGTTGTTTTCTCCTGCGCGGAAAACAGCAGATTAATCAGCGTCAGTGTTTCCTTTCCCATAAATACAATCAGCAGCACACCTAAAATCAGCAGTGCAATATTCAGAACCCATTGCAGCGCGGTTGCTATCTGGCGGGATGGCTGAAATTCCATAATCAATAGCCTCAGTAATAGACGACAATTACGCCCGTAAACAGTATGGGTTTAAGTGTACGACGAAATGATGACAGAACCGAATAAAAAAACACGGCGGATGCCGTGTTTTATATGTCAGATAGTAACGGATTATTTTGCCGGTGCATCCAGCAGTTGGTTATCCGTGCTCCAGATACGGTATTTTACTTCCACATCTTTCGGGGCATACACCACAACCGGCAGGCGGCTGTTGTAACGGACAAAGGCTTCGTCACCCAGGTTAGCGCTGACAAACGCTTCATGTTTTTCATTATTGAGGCAGCCCATCATGGTGGACATCGGCCCGGTTAAGTCGCCGGCCTCATAATAGTCATAACCGAAACCCTCAACGGTTTTCTGTGTCAGCGTACCGCCGAACCACTGACGGTTGCAGTCCACCATCTGTTTTTTACCGACAACCAGCTCGATTTTGTACTGCCCTTCATCAGATTTCGGCTCTACGGCAATCACATGGCGAACCTGACCTGACGCAGCCTGCGGGAAATGTTTCAGCTCACTCATGCCATTGTCGGTTTTCACAATCTTCAGCGGCTCCATATCAGCGGTTTTTGCTTCTTCAGCATAAGCGCCGGCGGCGGCGAACATGGCCATAACAGGAAGGATCAATTTTTTCATCAAATAATTACCTTGTTTTATAAGTCCATTTGATTATGAAATCGTCTCATAATCTTCATGCTGACTATTAAGAACATTATAATAATCTTTAGTTCACTGCCAGAGTAAAACACAGAATATTCTTACAAACCGGCATATAATCTCAGATAAATCACCATAGGCAGTGCGTTAAACCAATAACCCGGCCGGTGTACCATCAACCCCATCAATAAATCACGATCCATTTATGCCATTCCGATCACGGATATAACGATACGACCCATGCATTCCAGCGTGTATTTGTTATACTGAAAAGGCTGTATTCCCCGTCAAACAGGAGGTTCTATGCCACTTGATCAGCAAGCCCTTATAGCACAGCTTAAAGACTCAAATCCTCGTTTTGCCGCACTGTATCTGAAGCATCATCAGTTAAATAATGAAATTGCCGAGCTTGAAGGCCCGAACGGCGCAGGCTATAACGACAATGTCGTCCGACTGAAAAAAGAAAAACTGCACGTTAAAGATGAGATGCAGCGCATTTTAGCGGAGTGTCAGTAGTTTCTCCCCCTGTCAGATAACGCCCTTTTTCGCGGGCGTTATCTTATGCCTCCTTTCCTTTCGCACCATTATCTGACCTGACGCAATCTATTGCACCTCAAAAGATGCATAATAATTACATCTTTATTATCCGACCGGAGTTATTATGTCTGAGAAAACGTCTGTCCATGGCCACGAGGTCATGAATATGATTATTGAAAGCGGGAAGCATTACACCACAGAATCACTTATCGCGGCTATTCATGCCACGTTCGGTGAAGATACCCGCTTCCATACCTGCTCAGCAGAGAATATGGATGCAAAAGCGCTGGTCAGTTTTCTGGCGGCACGCGGAAAGTTTACCGGTACTGAAGAGGGGTTCAGCACATCAGCTGAGAAAATCTGCAATCACTGAATGGCGTAAAAAAACCGCTATCTCCCCTGAAGGCACAAAAACCGGGAGATAGCGTTTCCTGTAACAGGAAGAAAATCATGAGGGTGTATTGTCATCATCCATCCAGCTGTCATCTTCCCAGATGGTCTGAATAGTATCCATCAGCGACTGTTTATCGTCAGGGGATTTCACGCCGGAGATATTAATTGTGGTCTGGCTGCTTTGCGCAATACGGAACTGCATATCCGGATATAACGGCAGGATCCGGCGTTTTAACTGGACTTCAAGGGACTGAATAAGATGCGCAGGCACTGCATTTCGTTTATCTAACAGAATTTCAATACGCATGATGTTGCTCTCCGTAAACTGTATGCATATACAGTATTTTATTTTTAAATAAAAAGAAAGCAAATTTTTAGCACGGTATTTAAATTTATGGGCTTTACTGCACGAAAGAGGAGTTTTCGATGACCGGCAAACGTATTTTACGGGAAATCAAAACCGTTACCCGTATGGTGGAACTGTATGAACAGCACCATCCGGCACCGGCAGATGCTCCGGAACATTATCGTGATCTGCTGGCCTATGCGGTGAAACGGCTGGAAAAATGCCGTTACGGTGAAGACAAACCGGCCTGTAAACAGTGCCCGGTACACTGTTATCAGCCAAAGCCACGGGAAGAGATGAAAGTGATTATGCGCTGGGCCGGGCCGCGTATGCTGTGGCATCATCCGATCCTGGCTGTCCGTCATCTTATTGATGACAAAAAACCGGTGCCGCCCCTGCCTCCCCGCCGCCGCACGCCCCGCAATAATCAGGACTGACGCGCGCGGTAATCCGCCTGTGTGATCTTATACAGCACATGTGTCTGTAACGGATGTCCCTGTTCCAGTGACGGATGCAAAAACTCGCGCTGATACTGCATCCCCGCCTTTACCATCACCCGTTCGGAAGGCAGATTCACCTTCGCGGTAAACGCGACAATCTCCGGCATATTCAGCGTCATAAAGGCATGATGCAGCACCGCATTTGCCGCTTCGGTCGCATAGCCTTTACCGTGGAAGCGTTTCGCCAGACGCCAGCCGATTTCAGTACACGGACTGAAATCAAACGGCGCGGACGGGATATTAAGACCAACAAACCCGGTAAATTCCCCGCTGCTTTTTTCTTCCGCCACCCATAACCCGAATACTTTCTGCCGTTCAAAGCGGCGGATAATTTCATCCGCCATTGCATCACTCTCTGCCGCACTCAGACAGGCCGGAAAAAAACGCATCACCTGCGGATCCGCATTCAGTGCGCGGAACGGTGCATAATCTTCCGGCGTCCAGGGACGCAGATGCAGGCGCGGGGTATCAAGGGTAAGCATATACTCCTCCGGTTCATTCATAAAATATACCGGAGGAGTATAACGGATTTACGCGGGGACAGCGCGGTTACACGCGCTTAAAGACAGACGGGACTTTTTGCGGCTCTTTGTTTTTACCGTTACCGTTCTGTGACGGGGATTCCGGAGCGGATTCCGGTGCGGATTCCGGTGATTTCTCTGCCGCAGCGTCTGCTTTTTCAGACGCTTTCCGCTCAGTCACGGCTGCCGGTTTATTATTCTCCGGGCGGGATGGTGGTGTCTGTGGCGTTGCAGCGGTTTTACCGGCCGGGGCATACGGCTCTGACTGGCCGATAAAGGTGCCGCCTTTGCGGATAGAGAAATTAGAGGCCCGGCAGACGCCGTTAAGTTCACCGTGCTCAAGAATTTCCACCTGCTCGGTTGTACAGGTGCCGGTCAGCACGCCGTCAATCAGCAGGGTTTCGGCAAAAATATCCCCTTCCACCACACCGGACTGCATAATGCTGACCGAGCCGGAACGGGCTTTGATTTGTCCCTTGATTTTACCCCAGATTTGCAGGTTACCGCTGATTTCAATATCACCGGTCATGCGGGTTTCTTTGCTGATAACCGTCGGCTGGCGGGATTCAAGCGATGCCAGCGGGCGTTGTTTCTCTTCACCACGCGCGGACAGCAACTGGGAAATTTCATTCGCCTGTGCGCTAAGTTCAGCCGTTTTTCGTTCCTCTTCTTCTCTCTCTTCTCTGGTTTTTTGCAACGGTGCCGCAACCGGCGCCGTTTCAGGGATATCTGCTTGTTTTTTCTTACCGAACATGACGTTTTTCCTTTTCCTTTCCGGGAGAATCGTAATAGCACAGATGACGGCGGCGATACCCGTTAAATAAACAGGCCACGATGCGTGTCCGGCTATCACTGCATACAGTAACAATCCCCATAAAAACCAAAGGGATGTCAGCATAATATTAAGCATGGCAGACCTTTGTGATGGTATTTTTACGTTACGGAAGATACTTTTGCATATTGTACGCAGCCGCCACTCCGGTAAAGGGCGGATTAAGAGCAGTATCAGTATGTAATCAAGGAAATAGAGAAAGCGGTGACTATAGCCGGATACACTCCGTGTACCCTGAGACAGCATCCCTTCATTACAATCCATCACCGCCCTCTCCGGTATCTACATTAACTGAAGAGGGCAGAATAAAAATATCACAATTACGTCACGATTTTATCCCTCTCAAGCCCCTGCCGTCCCCCGGATTTTTCCGCCTTCTGCTGCTAAATGGTATTGTGCCAGTGCCTCTGCCTCTTCAGGTTCATGTGTGACCAGAATCGTGGTGATCCCTTCTTCTTTCAGCAGATTAATCTGCGGCCATAACTGTCTGCGGGTCGCCCGGTCCAGCCCGGAGAACGGTTCGTCCAGCAGCAACAATGCCGGCGGTGAGATCAGTGCGCGGGCAAGTGCCACCCGCTGCTGTTCCCCTCCGGAAATCTGATGCGGAAAACGTGCCGCCAGGTGTGCGACCTGCATTTTGTCCAGCAGTGCCATCGCCTGTGATTTATCCCGCTTCAGCCCGGCGGCATACTGTGCAAGCCGCAAATTGCCCATCACTGTCAGCCACGGAAACAGCCACAGCCGCTGATTAAGATAACGGCAGGGACGTTTCCAGACCGGCAGCGGATCCAGGGGAACATCCCCGAGCCGGATAGTGCCCTGATACGGCAGATAACCGGCAATACAGTTCAGTAATGTGGTTTTTCCGCTGCCGGAAGGGCCGCAAATCGCGGTACATTGTCCGCGCGGCAATGTCAGCGTGAGATCCTGCAGGATCCCCGCACTCAGATGTTCAACGTGCAGCATGTGAAGGTTGCCTTTTCAGCCGGTGTAATGCGACCAGCAGCACAATCGCCAGTGCCATCAGGATCAGTGCGCAGCCGAGCGCGAGTGAAAAATCACCACTGGCAATATTCAGATAAATTGCCATGGGCAGGGTTTCGGTTTTAAAGCGGGTGGCACCGGCCAGCATCAGTGTGGCGCCGAACTCCCCCAGCGCCCGGGAATAGGCGAGGATCCCGCCGCTCAGCAATCCCTGCAGGCATAACGGGATTTCCGCCAGCAACAGGGTTTTTCCGGGAGTCAGCCCGAGATTCATTGCAGTACGGACATAAGCCGGATCCACTGAAGCAAACGCCCCCTGCGCTGAACGGTACAGCACCGCTGACGCGACATAGGTCTGGGCGATAATCACACCCAGCGGGGAAAACAGCCAGCGCCCCAATTGCGGAAAAATCCCGGCCAGCGGCCCCTGACTGCCCAGCAGCAGTAACAGCCCGATACCAATCACCAGCGGCGGTGTGACCAGCGGGATATCAAACAGTGCATCCGCCACCCGCCTGCCGGGGAAATCCCCCCGCACCATCACCCAGGCTGCCGGTACCGCGATCAGAAATGCCAGTACCAGTGATGTCAGTGAGGTCGCCAGTGACATCAGTACCGCAAAATGAAATTCAGGATCGGTAATCAGCTGAGTCAGCAGTGCCGGCGTTACCTGAAACAGTAACGCCAGCAGAGACCCGGTAATCAGACACAACAACAGTAACAGGGGCACCAGCGCCCATTTCATCACCGGATACATCTGTAATACCGGGATCAGTGCGTGTCAGCCGGTCTGACCGGCAGAAAACCGTAATCGGTAAAGGCATTGATCCCTTCCGGAGAGGCAAAATATTCCGCCAGTTGTTTTGCTTCAGCCGGGGATGCACTGGTGCTGAGCACGGCCAGCGTGGCCACTTCTTCCGGGCTGCCTTCCGGTGACGGCAGAATCATCAGTTTATCGCGGTTTTTCATCGCATCGGCGCGGCCGATAACGGCGGCGTCCACTTCACCGTTGAGCAGATACATCGACAGGTGTTTAATTGTGGCCGCCCGGACAATGACTTTTTCCCGCAGTGCATCACCGTAACCGCTGGCATCCAGCAATACCTCACCACTGCGGCCCAGCGCAATGGCTTTCGGGTCCCCCATACCGATACGCAGATTACTTGCGGCAAGATCCGCAATGCTGTTAATTCCGTCTGCTTTATCTTTGCGTACCGCAATCACCGGAATATGCCGGACGATCGGATAACTGTCCGTCACCTGTTTTTCTTTCTGCAGCTTTTCCACATAATCCGCCGATCCCGGGAAAAACAGATCGCCCTGCTTTGTCAGTTCAAACCGGGTCAGGATCTGCCCGGAACCGCCATATTCCACCGTTACCGTATTACCGGTCTCTTTTTCAAACTGACTGATCACCTTTTCGATCGGCGGGCGCAGACCGGCACCGGCATACATATGTAACTCAGCGGCCATCACAGCCGGAACGGAACAGCAGAACAGAAATGCGGAGAGCATCAGACGACGGGACGACATAGTAACCTCACTCGTTATATATTTTTTTATATAATGATTAAAAACGGTGAGTGGTGCAAGGGACAGTCATCACGAAACGGCGTATCATCTGTCATGCCGGTGGCGTTCCCCGCCGGAAACAATCCATAACATAAATAATATAACGATTGATATTCACCCAAAAAATTCAAATCAGCCAACCGCAACATAATAAAAACATAATATTAAATATAATAACGTTAATTATCAAAATTAAAACAATGGCTACATCTTTGCAGAATAATACGCTGTACTGCACCGGCAACTACAGTATTAATTCATTCCCGCTCAATTTTTTATCAAAAAAACAGATTCAATGATAATTAATTGTATATATATTCCATGGATTAACACAAAATAACAACAAGAAAATAGCATTTAAAATACATAATTCATCATGACATTACTTGCTGTTCGTTAAAGTTATTCACCATGTAAATAAAATAGCACTCAAACCAATAAATAAGGCCGTTAATGTCATAAAAACTACGTATCAAGTAGAAAAGTCCGACATTAGTTATATAATTATTTATATCGGATGGATTGACACTGTCCCTGTTATTTAATTTCCGAAAACTACGCCGTATTGTTTACTCTGAGATGCCCATGAACTCATGTACTTTGACATCTGACAATAATAAAGAGATACAGTCTGTTATTGTTGAGCCTGATATTTTCAATATTACCGAACAACAGGAAAAAGGTCTTTACCTTCTGATGTCCGGAAAAATGAAATGGCAGGATTGCATAAACTCATACACCCTTCATGACAATGAAGTTATTTTTTCCAACCAGGGAAGCTATGCATATCAGCATATTTCCGGCGATATTAACTTATTATGGGTTCCGCTGAGTAACCATTTTCTTCGGGATTTCCTGCACCGCTTTTCAGATATTCTCAGCCATCTTCACCGCGTTGCGGATCCGACATCCGGGCTCATTTACTTCCCGCAGTCCGCCATGCTGAAAAACAGTATCAGCGGGTTTTATGATGCTTACTGTAATAATGCACCGTCACCGCTGATAAAGCTGAAACTGGAAGAATTATTATTAATTATCGCCCTCAGTGAGGAAGGCACACGGCTGATGTCGGTATTGCGCCAGCTGAGTAACCGCCAGGCGGAACGCTTGCAGACCTTTATGGAAAAACATTATCTGAAAGACTGGAAATTAAATGAATTTTCCCGGGAATTTGGTATGGGTCTGACAACCTTCAAAGAGCTGTTTGGTGCGGTATACGGCACATCACCACGGGCCTGGATCAGTGAACGGCGGTTATTATTCTCCCATCAGCTTCTGCTCAATACCCAGATGAGTATTGTTGATGTCTCCATGGAAGCCGGGTTCTCAAGTCAGTCGTATTTTACCCAAAGTTACCGTAAACGTTTCGGATTTACACCCAGCAAAGCCCGGAGTAATCATATAAACTGACGAATAGTGATAAAAACAGAAAACAAAAATAACACCGGAAAAAAACGGGTCTGTTAAGCTGCGTTCCTTTGCTTCACTTTTATTCAGCCAGAGGGATTTATGCTTAATAAAACGACCTGTCATCGTTATCTGTCAGATGATGAAATATATAATTCAGAAGACGTTTGTAACGAGAATGATTTATTATCTAAATATCTTACACGTCAGCAGATAGACCATTTAAAAAAAACGGATTGGTTCCGCCGCAGAAAGAAATGGAATATTCCTTTTCAGTATCGTGACCTGACCATGATCAGACAAACAATACAGGCTTATCCTGATAACTGGGATACCTGTTTGTCTGACACCATTATATTATCCGGGTCCCGTTACTGGGTGGACTGGCTATTAAATGAAACTTATGAATACCGGATAAAAGACGCACACCGTAAACTGTGGGATCGGGAAGAAGAATACCGCCGGAGCCGGATAATAAACAGCCAGCTGTCGGCCCTGTATACACTGTACAGTGCATATTATCCGCAACCGGAACAGACTGAACTGTCAGATATTAAACACTGTCTCACTGAATCCGCACAGGATCTTTCCCGGATACAGCAGGATATTTATGCTCTCCGCCGGGAAATTCCGTTCACACTGCGTCATTTTATTAATCTGTTCCGTGATGTTATTTATCATCATAAACCCTTACCGGACAACGGTATCCCGGACTATTTCCGCACTGTTGTGCAGCTGATTTTGCAGCTGAAAAATAACAATGATGATAATCAGCTGTATCTGTGGCTGAACAACCGCAATATCTGTCTGACGGCAGATAAAATACACTGGTGCTGACAGTACCGGTCAATACACCGGATAAAGGGATAGCAATATCCCTTTTATCTGATGACACATGCCAATAAAAATAAAATAGTGACCACGACGGGAAATAACACACGAACGGCATTTGCCTGATAACCGCAGAGGATTGATATTTATGTACCGTCACACTGAAACGACAGCTGTCACACCTGTGTTTACCGATGAACGCCGGTTGTTATGGCAGACACTGGAGACATTCCCTGCCGAAAGTCAGGAATACCGGGATATCTGTGTAAGCTTACTGGCTCCGGTGATTTGTGATCTGAAAAAAACAAAACATGCCGGACAGATAACCAGAGACTCACTCTTACAGATCCTGTCCCGCTATGATGAATACGGCGAACAGCAGGAATTTATTTTATCCCGTCTTTGGCAGTCACTGCCGGAAACATTATCCGGCAGTGACCTCAAATCGCTGATTGCCGCCGAGCTCAATCAACTGCTCTATGTGAATAACCAGCTGACGTTCTCTCAGTTTAATCTCCGCTGATACGCCGCATTAATCCGGCAAAATCGCAAATGACCGGACCGGGAATCCGCCCGCATTGTCCGGCTTTGCCACGATATTAAAAATCACCGCGCCTTTGGCCGGGACTTTATCGAGGTTGGTCAGCAGCTCTATCTGGTATGCATCCTGATCCAGTACAAAATATTCCGCCAGCAACGCACTGTTTTTGCGGAAATCCTGCGCCGAATCGGTATCAAAGGTTTCATGCCCCACGGCACTGATCCCGCGCTCACGGAACAGAAATTCCAGCGCATCCATTCCCCATCCCGGAATATGGTTGTTTCCTTCCGCATCTTTATTATCCATCAGTGCCTGTGACGGCCAGCGTTTGCTCCAGTCCGTACGCAGTGCCACAAAACTGCCGCTTTCAATACGTCCGTGAACCTGTTCAAACGCCAGCACATCGTCTGCGGATAACGCAAAATCCGCATCCTGCTGTGCCCTGGCGGACTGATCAATCACCACCAGCGGCAGTACCAGTTCTTTCAGTTCCAGTTCATGAACAAAGCGCCGCCCCTGCACAAAATGGCACGGTGCATCAATGTGGGTGCCGTACTGGCCGGGAAACGTAAACTGCTGGGCAAAAAAGCCGTCGCGGTAATCAAACAGCGTTTTAAACTCCGCCGGTTCAAACATAAAAAAGTGCGGTGAATCCGCATTAAATGCGTGTGTCAGGTCGATCCATTTTTTGGATTTCAACAGATTAATTGCGCCGATTAATGATAATGACATTCTGCCCCCTCAATGTTATACCGGTAGTTGTTGTGATTTATGCTCTGGTTATCAGTCAGAATTTACACGGCTTGCCGGGGAAGTCATTTGCAGATATTTCATGTTGTTGTCCGCACCGGACAAGGGGAAGATAATGTTAAAAGTGATTGCTGAAGATTTTATGCAGCCGGATGCCGTTGAGATCCTGATGCCGATGTATGAAGAACTGGTTGCCGCCACTCGCCGTGAGCCGCTGTGTATCAGTTATGATCTGTTTGTCGATCAGAAAGACCCGGGGCATTTTGTTTTTATCGAAACCTGGCCGGATCAGGCCGCGCTGGATGCCCATTGCGCCAGTGAGCACTTCCGCCGCGATTAATCAATATCAGCGCGCCGAACCGCGTTTTATCCTGATGGACAGCGCCGTTAAGTAACAATCAGGGCGGGTATCCCCGCCCTTTCTGCTGCCTGAAAGGCGGATAAATCCTGTTCATATTCTTTCTGATAGGGCCCTTCCGTGCCCAGCGCATCCTGCAAAAAATGTAAAAATGCGGAGACTTTTTTCGGCAGATAGTCACGATCCGGATAAACCGCATAGATATGATGCAGCGGCAGCGGGTATTCCGGCAGTAACGGGAGCAGCCGCCCGGCACGGATATCCGGTGCAGCGATAAACTGCGGCAGCTGGCAGATCCCCGTTCCCTGCAAAACAGCCTGATGCAGCGCCAGACTGTTGTTGGCGCGCAGCGTGCCCTGCGGGGTAAAACGCACGACGTCTCCCCGGTGCAGAAATGTCCAGGACTGACCGGCCTGAAAATAGCTGTAAAACAGGCAATTATGTGCTTTCAGGTCAGTCAGATCCTGTGGTGTGCCGTGTCGTGCCAAATAGGCGGGAGACGCGCACAACACACTGCGGCAGGGGGACAACACGCGGGCAATCAGCGAGGAATCCTGCAATTCACCGATCCGGACAGCCAGATCAAACCCTTCCCCGACCAGGTCCGTCAGCTTGTCATCAAACACCATTTCCGCCCGTAATGACGGCCAGCGCTGTAAAAATTCAGGCATTATGTTAGCCAGATGCAGACTGCCGAATACCGCCGGGGCACTGATTTTCAGTGTGCCTTCAACCTCACGGCTGTAATGTGACAATGCATCCTGCCCGTCCAGCACCGCCTGATGGGCTTTTTTCAGATAGGTGTAATAAAGCTGTCCGGCTTCCGTCAGCTGCAAATGGCGCGTGGTACGGGTGACCAGCCGGATGCCGGTTTGTGTTTCCAGCGCCGCCAGTTTTTTACTGACCGCCGATTTGGTCATATGCAGATACTCTGCCGCTTTTGTCAGGCTCCCCTGCTCGGTGATCGCAATAAACACCGGTAACAGCGAAAAATCCATAGCACCCTCTTCATTGTCAACTTACAGGAAACGCTGTTTTTCTGTTTATAGCGTTTATTTCGGGCACCGGCAATCTCTATACTCTCTCCGTCCGCAATAACGTGAAAAATGATAATGAAAAAAGAGATCCTGTTACCGCTGATTGCCTTACTTTCCGGGGTATTACTCACCCTGATGATTATGAGCAACAGCTATTTATCCACCTTTACTTCCCCGCTGCACGCCTCCTGGCTGACACACGGTATCGGCGCTGTGGTTGCCCTGATTATCTGGCTGACAGTGAAAAAACACCTGCCGCAACGCCGCGCCGGCGCGAAAATTCCGCGGTGGTGCTATCTCGGCGGGATACCCGGTGCATTTACCGTACTGCTGGCGGCGATCACTGTTAACAGCCCGCTGTCACTCTCCGGCTCGATTGTGCTGATGCTTGCGGGGCAGATAGTGACAGGGCTGATTATCGACCATTTTGGTCTGATGGGACTGACACGGCGCAAAGCGACAGGCAGCGACGGGCTGACACTGCTGCTGTTATTCAGCGGCTGTATTCTGATCATTGCAGGAAAATAATAATGTTACTGTTTTATATTAGTATTGCGCTGACAAATGGCATTTGCATTATTTTCAGCCGCAGCATCAATGGCAGATTATCTCAGAGCAGTAATGCGTTTTATGCTTCGCTGGTTAATCATATCGCCGGGTTTATCTTCCTGAGTGTGGTTGTTCTGTTTTACCTGCCGCAATTCCCTGTCACGCTGAGTAACATTCCGCTGATCGCATTCACCGGTGGTATTATCGGTGCCTGTTTCGTGGTGATAAACAGTTATATTCTGCCGCTGCTCGGTGCCACACTGACCACCATTCTGGCTATCTGTGGTCAGGTATTATCCGGCTTTATTATCGATATCCTACAGCACGGCATGCCGTCACATCCGGTGGTGCAGATAACCGGTGTGATTTTAATCCTGCTGGCAATCGCGGTCCGCTACCGGACATAATTCTTCTTATTTCGTTACTCAGCGAAGTGTTTTCTCTGCGCTTCCGTTATGATTAGCCGGACTGCATAAGGAGAAGCCTATGTTTGCTGTAATTTTTGAAGTGACTATGCCGGAAGATAAGCAATCCCGTTATCTGGATATCGCCGCCGGGTTGCGCCCGCTGCTCAGTGAGGCTGAGGGCTTTATCTCCATTGAACGTTTTGCCAGCCTGAGCACACCGGGCAAATTATTATCGCTCTCATTATGGGAAGACGAAGCTTCTCTGCTGAAATGGAAACAAAACCTGCAGCACCGCCGGGCTCAGGAAGAAGGTAAAGCGGATATTTTTTCTTTTTACCGCATCCGTATTGCTGAAATCACCCGTGAATATGATTTCGGGCAGGAATAATCGGCGGAGCTGATATGTCAGAAGAACACACGTCTGAGTTAGAAACCGCGCTTGCCGGTGTGGCTGCCGCACTGGCTGATCCGTCCCGCATCCGCATGCTCTGCGCCCTGATGGACGGCAGAGCCTGGACAGCAACTGAACTGAGCATTGCCGCAGATATCAGTGCCTCCACCACCAGTGCGCATCTGGCAAAACTGGTCGCCGGAAAGCTGATCATCTGTATTCCGCAGGGGCGTCACCGCTATTATCAGCTGGCCGGATTAAACGTGGCCGAAATCATCGAAAAAATGATGAATCTCACCGGCATTCCGGTAACAGCCGCCATCCGCAAATCCTCCGCCCCGCCGCATTTACGGCAGGCCAGAACCTGTTATGACCACCTGGCCGGGGAAACGGCAGTGGCTGTATATGATGCGATGCAGGAAAAAGGCTGGATAACCGCTGACGGTACGGCGCTGACGGTATCCGGCGAATCTGCACTGACTGCGCTCGGGCTGCCTGCCGCCCATACCGTAAAACGGGTTTTCTGCTGCGGCTGTCTGGATTGGAGTGAACGCCGGTTTCACCTCGGCGGCTATCTGGGTGCCGCCCTATTCACGCACTGTGAGCAACAGGGCTGGCTGATCCGCACGCCGGGCTACCGGGAAGTGACAATTACCGGAAAAGGGAAAAAACACTTCCGGCAATGGTTAGGGATTCAGATCCCGTCATTATGAACTTCTGACCAGTAATAACGATAATTTGCGGGCGAACGGCAGAACAAATAAGACGGTCGGGAACGCAATAGCCCAGGATATTCCCCATGATGTCAGCCACGGAGAAACCAGCAGCCAGGAGAATCCCAGTGCTTTGACGGTACTGATAAACGAAACAATACCACTCATCACCAGCGATAAGAAAAAAGGCACCAGAAAGATTAACGCGCGCTGAGGCAGCTTCGGAAAACCTAAAATATAATTTTTGTCCTGAAAAGACATAGACGACTCCGTATAGTGACGACACAACAACACATAACTGTTGTAATGCACAAAGTTACATGCGTTGATTAACGTAAACGCTTACGGGTCAGAGAATTGACCTTTGATGGCGCTATTCTATGAATCTGAGTGCATTTGTCAAATGCAATTTATTCTCAATAAGAAAAATAATCGCGGTTATTCAGTCATCATCCGAAAAATTCAGGAAACTGAACATGCTCTCTTTATAACGGGTGGTGGCCTTCAGCATTTCTGTACCGGAAACCGCCTGCAAACGCCCGTCATGCGCCATTTTCCGGAGGTCATCGACCCGCAGGTCATCACTCAGTAACGCGCGTACAGTCGTATTCTCCGGAATTAAATAGATTGGTCCGCGCATAAGCTGTGATGCGCCCAGCCGGTCAAAATAATAATATTGCCCGCCTTTCTGCCAGACCTCCCCGTAATGGTGAGAGGTAATGTCGCCGACTTTTACCCAGTTATCCGCTGTATTATCATCAAGACGATAAAGTATCGTACTGCGGGAAATCAGCCCCGGTGATTTCCGGCCGCCCCATGATTCCGCCCCCTGCAAATACCGGGTTTCATTGCCGCAGATGAAAATCAGCGGTGATATTTCCTGACAGCTATCCTGCAACGGCGGGTTATCCCCGGCGCGGCGGATTTTTTCTTTTTTCCGGTCATAAAAATAAACACCCCGGCGGGATAAAAACAGCCCCTGATTAACATGCTGACCATAGTAACTGATCACACGGTAAGGCGCATATTCCGGCGGGAATACGACATTATTCATGGCCGCCTGACCGGTTTGCGGATCAAATAAATAGGCTTCCTGAAATAAATTACCGAGGTAAAAACCATACAGTGATTCTGTATCTTTCAGCGGTAATAAATGGTGCTGATAATAAACATGTTCCCCGTCGTGATAAAATACCTGGCTCTCACGCACTGATTTATCATCCTGCCGGACAGCCACAGGGCGCAATGCCGCCGGATTTGCCCCCGGCATTAATTTACCGTCAAAGAAAACCTGCTCTCCGTTACTGATAAGACCGGAATCCGGTAATATCCGGTAAGGTGTGGCTGACGACGGCAATGGCTGCTGCGGATAATAGTAAGTCAGAGGCTTATCACTCAGCCCCCAGCCGTAACGCCATTCCTGATACAACTTTTGCAGACCGGACAGTTCATTATTTATCCGCGTATACGGAGCACAGAAAACGGTATTTTTACCATCGGTAAAATAGCCATTCCCGATAGTAACCGCCGTCTGAGGATTAAAACCCGCAACGGGAAGATTACCACACCAGGCGTGATATTTATCGGCTGCAAATTGCCGGCCATTATGGTTGTTATTGTCAGGCAATAACCGGAAACTGTCCGGATCCGCACCGGGGATTAAAAAATACCCGTCAGACGGCACAGCGGCATAAACCTGGTCGTCATACAATGTGAAAACGGAGTGCCCGAATGGTTTCCCGTTCCGGTCAATATCGTAATACGGTGTTTTATCCATGGCCAGAATGACCCCGGATATAAACAGGACAGAAACCAGCATAATACCGGACAGAATGACAAGAACAAGGCGTTTACGGGCTTTCATAGGATGGAAATAGTATCCGGAAACACTGCCGCCTGCTATCAGAGAAAACCATTTTTCAGCCCGGAATTATCATCTTTCCCGGCTGTTATGCCAGTATCTGCTTCATAAAAATAGTAATAAACAGATCCAGCGGTTCACCGTTGCGGGTCAGTTTGGCACGCATGACCGCCCCTTCCCAGCCAGCCCAGAAAAAGACTGCCATCTGCCTGCAATCAATATTTCCGGAAATAAGACTTTGTGCCTGTGCTTCCAGAAGGCAATCTTCCACTTTCTTTTGCCAGCCGGTAATAATGTCATTAAGTAATTCGCAATACCCTGCCGGCAGACTGACAACTTCCTGCCCGAGATTACCGATCAGGCACCCGCGCTGCCAGTGGTATTTTTCCATTCCGGCTTTGGCAATCCTGCAAAATGTCAGTAATCTTTCCGGTGGCGGCAATGTGGTATCAGACAGACATTTATCCAGCAGATGAGAAAAACAGCGGTCATAATGACGTATCACTTTCACACCAAAATTTTCTTTACTGCCAAAGTAATAATAAAAAGATCCCTTCGGAATACCTGCTTTTGTTAATATTCTGCTGATATCCGACGTCATATATCCTGTTTCGGTAAACACTTCCGTACCGCTGCGGATCAATATTTCTTTTACATCGGTACCTGCATCATGGTTTTTCGGCGGTCGTCCCCGTTTCGGCTTTGTCATTATTGCTGTCATTACGTTTTATCTCTGTTATGCGGAATAGACAGATTGCTGTCCGTATACATTCCGGCTGTTTCGCTGCAGGAAAAAATCCTCCCGCCGTTACTGCACGGGAGGAACCCACCGGAGAGTGTTCGTTATTTCATCATTACGTCCTGGTTTTGTTTCATTTCAAACCGCGGGGAAACAAAGCCATACAGTGTCCAGCCGAGGAAGGTGGCAAGCGCCCCCCACATCACAGCATCTTCACCGGATGAATACAGCGCATAGAAACTATAAACAGCACCGATAAATGCAATCACATTGCCTGTCCGTGCTTTCTTAGGATCCACATTGGCGACTTTCTGCAGAATAATCATGGCAGCCATGGAAAGGATATAAGGGATAATATTGGTAACAACCGCCAGGTTAACCAGCACATTGAATTGTTTATTCAGTGACGGGCTGATGGTCATCAGCGACAGTGCAGACTGAATAATAACAATAACCAGCATACCTTTTACCGGGGCATCCGCTTTGGTAACGGCAGAAAAGATTTTCGGGAAATAACCGGAATCGGATGATGATTTAAATACCTGCGCAATAGTGAACTGCCAGCCTAATAATGAACCGCAGCAGGACATAATCATCAGCGCCATAACAACCTTACCCACACCCGGCGTAAACATTTGTGAGAATGCCAGGCCAAACGGCGCAGTCGAGTTTGCCAGATCCATATTCGGTACAATACCGGCGATGACGTTTGTTGATACGATATAAATAACCGCTGCACCTAATGTTCCGCCCAATACCGCTATCGGCACATTTTTCTCAGGATTATCAACCGCCTCACTGTTAGCACAGGCAGATTCCATCCCTAAAAATGCCCATAATGTCATCGCAATAGAGGAACCGACCGCCTCAAAAAGCGGAAAGTTATGCGGGTTCCAGGAATTAACATACAGTTCAGGGCTGAACCACCACCAGCCGATAACCGAAATACCGACAACCGGAATAATGCCCCCCCAGACAGTCACACTGCTGATCCGTCCGGTGATCCGTGCACCGCCGAAGTTTGCCACCGTACAAATCCACAACACCACAATTGTGGCAATACAGATACCCAGCGGCGTCATCGCCGCATCCATCAGTTCAGCACCATAACCGACGGCAGAAATCGCGATCGCAACGTTTGCAATCAGCAGAGAAACACCATAGGTGTAATTCGCCATAAAGTTACCGGATTTACCAAATGCGTATTCCGCGTAACCTCCCATCCCTCCGCTGCGGCGGCTGTACATACCACACTTGGCAAATGCATAAGCCAGTGCCATAGAGCCGACAGCGGTCACAACCCAGGACAGAATAGAAACCGTCCCCACTTCCGCCAGTTTTGTCGGCAGCATAATGATGCCGGATCCCATCATATTCACTGCGGTTAATATCGTGAGCTGTAATACGCTCATTTTATTCTTTGAAGCACTCATCATATTTCTCCCCGGCTGACGGAGCACGCTCATCCGCGCTCCGTCATGCACGAATTAACGAACTCAGTGTTTAATTACATAGCCGTATGCCCGCTGACGACCATCGTCATCACAGCGGATATACACACCCTGTAATTCCGGTGAGAATCCCGGGAAGAGGTTAATCCCCTCCTCGAGCGCCAGAAAATATTGCTGCACGGAGCCGCCCCAGATTTCCCCCGGAACCACACACAGAACCCCCGGCGGATAAGGCAGAGCACCTTCAGCCGCAATACGGCCTTCAATCTGATCCACTGCGACCAGTTCCGCATTACCGCGCACAAACGCAATATTCGCGGCCTGCGGCAACATGCTGACCTGCGGGAAGTGTGATTTGCGGAACATCTCTTTCTGGCGTTGTTTCACATTAAACTTCACATACATATCATGCATTTCCTGACATAACTGACGGATGGTATACCCCAGATAACGGGCTTCATGCGCATGATATACAGACGGCAGCACCTCTTTCAGCGGCGCATCCTGTTCCAGTAATTGCTCAAAACGGGCAATCTGAGCCACCAGATGCTGCATTTTTGCCATGCTCTCGGCAGGTGTCAGCAGGAACAGAATGGAGTTGAGATCGCATTTTTCAGGAATGATATTATTTTCACGCAGATAGTTAGCCAGAATCGTTGCCGGCACACCGAATGCTTCATAATTACCGGTTTTGGCATCAATACCCGGCGTTGTCAGCAGTAATTTGCACGGATCAACAAAATACTGATTTTCTTCATATCCCTCAAAGGCATGCCAGCGCTCACCCGGCACAAAATTGAAGAACCGGAGATCATTGGCAATCACATCAGTCTCAAAATCACCCCATGAACGACCATCGATAGTTTCCGGAATGAACGGGCGGATATACTGACAGGATTTGAGCAGCAACTTACGGGTTTCAATCCCGGTTTTCACGCAATCCATCCATAAACGCTTACCCGATTTCCCTTCATGCATTTTGGCGTTCACATCCAGAGCGGCAAACAGCGGATAGAACGGGCTGGTGGAGGCATGCATCATAAAGGCATTGTTCAGACGTTTGTGATTCACATAACGGCTCTGACCTTTAATATGACTGTCTTTTTTATGGATCTGGGATGTCTGAGAGAAACCGGCCTGTTGTTTATGGACAGATTGTGTGACCAGAATTCCGGGATCATTTTCATTCAGCTCCAGCAAAAGCGGAGAACAATCTTTCATCATCGGAATAAACTGCTCATAACCAACCCAGGCGGAATCAAATAAAATGTAGTCACATAAATGACCGATTTTATCGACAACCTGGCGTGCGTTATAAATTGTTCCGTCATAGGTGCCCAGCTGAATAACGGCCAGGCGGAACGGACGTTTTTCACCGGTTCGTTCAGGTGCGACTTCTTTAATTAAGCCGCGAAGATAATCTTCCTCAAAACAGTGAGCATCAATCCCGCCGATAAATCCGAACGGGTTGCGTGCCGCTTCCAGATAAACCGGTGTTGCCCCTGCCTGTATTAATGCGCCGTGGTGGTTTGATTTGTGGTTGTTACGATCGAATAATACCAGGTCACCCGGCGCCAGTAAGGCATTCAGCACCACTTTATTTGAAGACGACGTACCATTAAGGACAAAATAGGTTTTATCCGCATTAAAGACTTTCGCCGCATGCTGCTGTGCCGCGCACGGAGCTCCTTCATGAATCAGCAGATCCCCCATGGAGACATCCGCATTACATAAATCAGAACGGAATAAATTTTCACCGAAATATTCAGCAAACTGGTTACCCAGCGGGTGGCGGCGGAAAAACTCCCCGCCCTGATGTCCGGGACAATCAAAAGCGGAATTGCCCTGCTCAACATACTTTTTCAGACTACCGAAAAATGGCGGCAACAAACTTTCTTCATATTTCAGCGCCGCTGTTTCCAGTTGCTTACTGTATAATTCACCGTTCTTTTTATTTAAATCAATCACACCGGTTAACCGTGTAATGACATCTGCCGGAATGACTTCGTGATCACTGATTACAGCGAAAACCGGCTGTTCAAAACTGTGCTGCTCAATAAAATCCAGTTTTCCGTCGCGGATATCATCAAGTGAAATAACGATGACAGCAACATCCGTAAAATCGGTATTCAGGATATCCACACATTCCCGGTGTGTTGAAATATAGTCAGACATATCATAGCTGACAGCGATTTTATAACTTTTCATTTTCATACCTTTTATTTTTGGCAAAAACTTCCCGCTGAAATAGTCAGAAAAAATATTTCAGTTATTTATTTTCATAAATGCGAATTTGTTCCCTCAATATACTATTGAGTTAAAAAATCACATTTCTCTTTATGCCATTACGTATGTCAAAACAATATTCAGGACTGACGGTTTCCACTGTCTCAGCAAGGGCTTTTTTTGCCGCAGCCGGGAATGACGAAAACGGTTTACCTGCATATTGATATGCATGAAAGCCAGAGTATGAATTATCAATCAGAATTCAGCATATCCACACATAAATGCGGGATATAATGAGAAAGAGGTCGACGATCCATACGATGGCAATATGCAGACAACGTCATGGATGTCAGTAGAGGGACTACCTATGTGCATTAAAACGATTAAAATCAAAACACGAACGATGTGAGAACATCATAAGGTGTGTGACACGTCTTATATGCGGCCAAAATCGGTTATTGTTTTCCATTTTTGCACCTGTTTAAAATTAAGACTATCTGACGAACAATTATTAATATAACCATGTACAAATGCCATACCGTGACATATATCAAAATAATAACCCTAAAAATAGATTTCACCAAATTTAATTAGTATAAAAATACATTTTGTTAATGCTGTGTTGTATATATCACTCGCATCAATTAAAAAATAAATACATATTTAATATAGTTACTATGTCTATATTATATATAACAACTAACACACCATCATTATAGTGACACGGTCTATATTATTTATTTGAAAATAATAAAAAACAACCGTGATATATATCTAATCAAATGGCACTAATAGTTTAATTTTAAATACGGACGTAATAACAATAAATTACCAGCAATAATATTTTGTGACCGCAAGACTCGCAAAATTAACAAGGTATTATTTTTGAATAATTATTCATTTCAGCAATAATTTTTCTCTGTATATGCTAAATATATAAACGCAACAGGGGGCGTACAGTGAAGATGGAACCGGCTTAGCCAGCCTGGCTGAGTGCCTTACAGTTAAGCCCTCCCTCCGGATATCGAACGCTGGTACATATCCCGGACACGTCAGTTGTTCTTTCACCTCTGAATGGCTACCCGCGACTGCAGTCAGGGGACTGATTATATTATTGACCGCAAAAGCCATTAACCGGCTTCCCGACTTAATCTCCTTAAGTTATATGAGAAATTTGCCGATATAAAAATATAATCCTTCAGTCGCTACTGACATGCCCTGTCAGTCGCGACTGGTAATCTCAGGAAAAAATCACAAGGAGAACACGCATGAGCGGGCATGAGGTTATGGTACAAAGAATAACCGCTATTATTGCGGAACTTTACCAGTGCGGTTTTGTATCACGTAAGAAGATGATGGACGAATTCAACATCAGTGAACGTACTTTGTATCGTGATCTTAATCGTCTGGGCGACAGAATCATCCCCGATGGTGATGGTATTTACAGGCTGGCTCCCGCTTACGCTAAACCTCAGGCTCTAAAAGAGCAACAAAATCTCATCAGCGTCCTGGGCATGGCAGAACTATTCCCTGCAAAAAAAATATTCTCCCGGCCCGACCTGACTTCCTTGATCATCAGATCGCTACCCGGAGATCCGGAAGCGAAACGCATGCTTGAGAATAACTATAGTTTGTTCGATAAAGCGATTCGTGAAAATAACCTTTGTGAATTTCATTATAAAGGGAAACATCGCACCGTCGCACCTTATAAGCTTATTAATATAAAGAGTGTCTGGTATCTCGGTGCGGTAGAGAATGAAAAGGTTAAAGGATTTCAGCTTACCAAAATTCATTGGCTGACATTTAAATCAGAGCACTTCACACCACAACCCCATATCATGCAATACTTTGCTGAAGAAGATGATGTCTGGTTTTCTTTGGATAAGCAGATTGTACTGCTTAAAATTGCAGCCGGCGTAAGTCATTTTTTTAAACGTCGAAATGTACTGCCTGCCCAAAAGTTAATTCGTCAGGAATCTAATGGCGACTTGATCGTGCAAACCAAAATGGCACACGAAAACCAGTTATTTCCATTACTACGTTATTGGTTACCAAATATCACTATTATTTCCCCGGTTGGCCTGCAACAACATTTTTATCTTAAGCTCAACCAACAGATAATAGAAATGAAATCCCATTGCAGTGAAATTATTTTTGACAACATACAACAGGAGTAAAAAATGTTACGTGGTTCAGAAAGAAAAGAAGCATTAGCCAGTCTCAAAAGTACAACTAACTGTTATGAGGCACAGGCTAAAGGCACCCAGGATGAGATCACGGCCCTCTTTCTGTTACGCCAGAAATGCAGTAAGGACCTTATTGCCCGTGGTGAAAATTTTGTTAACCGACTGGCGAATTCGCCCAAAGAGTTTGATAAATCCTGGAGCGAATTGAAAGCGGAAATCGCTGAATTTGATAACGTGGTGGAAAAACTGGAAGAAGAATACCGCGCATCACATATTGGTAAAGGAACGGCTGCTGCGGGGATTGCCGTAGGGGCAGGCGTCGCCGCATTTGCCCCTACGGCTGCGCTGGCAGTAGCAACAACTTTTGGTACAGCATCCACAGGTACCGCTATTGCTACGTTAAGCGGAGCTGCCGCAACAAATGCAGCCCTGGCGTGGCTCGGCGGCGGCGCACTGGCTGCAGGTGGCGGTGGCATGTCAGCAGGAAGCGCACTACTGGCTCTGGCGGGTCCAATAGGCTGGGGGATTGGTGCTGTAGGCATCGCTGGCGGAACCTTACTGGCACGTCGCAAAAACGGTAAAATCATTGAGGAAGCACAACAGGAAGAGCGCCAGATCCGCGCAAAAACCAGCGAACTTCGGGTGATAGAACGTGGTACACAAGAACTCAGGATGCTCACATCCGGTCACTATCATGGTACTGAAGGTATCATTGATGTGCTGGAAAAGACTGCGCCTCAGGACTATTGCCGGTTTAATACTCATCAGAAAGATCAATTAGGGGCATTGATTAACCATATCAATGCATTATCAAAACTGATCAACAAGAAAATCCAGTAATGAGCATTAACCATAATACAGTTGGTGATCAGCTCATCGGCAGCGCGGTTAACGCCATTAATCAGACCCGCATTGATAACGAACTGTTAAAACTATCGCAGCAGGATCGTGCATTTGAGCTGGCTGGCGAACAAATGCAAAAGGTTCGTGATTTCATCGCGTCGCCGGGTAACATCCTGGGCTCAATGAGCACCAAACACGGTGAAATTGCCGAGCAGGTCGAAGTTGGCGTACGCAACGCTCGCCAAGCAATAGAAGAAAGGGTTCAGGACGCCTCTGATCTTAGCGCCACGTTTGACGGAGTGGGTCGAACCGCTCCGGCGGATTATATGATAGATGGCGTTGACGTACAGTCAAAGTTTATCAACGGAGTTAATAATAACCTGAACCATGTCCTTCAGCACATGGAAACCTATCCCAATTTCACCCGGGGTGAATCCTTTTATCATATCCCCAAAGACTCCTGGCAAACAATTCAGGATGTTATTGATGGGAAGCCGGCTGAAGGCTTGAGCGAAAAAACAATACAGGCTATCAGAGATAAAGTTGCAGAAATTGAAAGTACAACGGGAAGACCCTTTAATGATGTCGTGCGTCCCGGAGTTTCTGATTACAAAGATGTTCAGTGGGGAAAAATTGACGAAACGCTTGATAAGCATGATCAGGAATTAGCGGAACAGAACGAGGCAAAAAAAGCAGAAATTATTGACGATCACCAACCATCCCTAAGTGAAGGCATGCGCGCAACTGCAATGGGAGCCGCTTTCGGTGGAACCTTTGCTCTTGTAACAGGCATATACAGCAAATACCGTGATGGTAAAAATATATTTCGCGGAGAGTTCAACGGACAGGACTGGCAGGATGTAGGCTTAGATACATTGAAAGGTGCCGCTATTGGTGGTGTATCCGCCGGAGCAATTTATACCCTGACCAATTACGCCTCTCTGGGAGCACCGTTCGCCAGCGCACTGGTCACTGCCGCTAAAGGTGTAGGCAATCTCGCTTTCTCCTATCAGCGCGGTGAGATTAATGCTGATGAATTTACCGATCTTGGCCTTATTATCTGCGCGGAATCAGCCATCGTTGGCGCAATGTCTGTCGCAGGTCAGGCAATCATCCCTATACCCGTTTTAGGGGCATTGGTTGGTTCTATCTCAGGGAAGTTTATGGTTACCGTAGCTAAAAATCTGGACAGTAAAGCACGCCAATTACTGGCGAAAAAAATGGAACAATTTACATGTCGCTTAAGTGAGATTGAGCAGAAAGCGCTCAACCGAATTCTGAATGAGTTCGCGGCGCTGGGTGAGCTCACCACAGCCGCATTTAACGTGGAAAACAATCGCCGGTTGCTGGAAGCAAGCATCACGCTTGCCCGGGCTCACGATGTTGAAGAGGCGAAGATAATCAAAAATGCGGATGACCTTGACACATTTATGATGGCGTAGCACCCGAATAAAAATGACAGCAAGGATAAGACCAAAATACTATAGATAATTGGTACGTTCATTTTACGGGTAATAGGGTTTGTTATTATAAAAATGGGCATTGTTGCCATGCTTTTCCGGTTGCCATCCTGACCCACCGGGGCCGTTTCGTGACGGTGCCGGTTACTGTCGCTGTGATGGGCTTTGCTTTTCGACATGAGCGCCCGGACCACCTGCTGACTGCTGAGACTGAAAATACAAATAACTGAAAGAGGTTCGCATTTTGCGCAAAACACTGATACATAATAACCGGAAATATTTACAGATTTTTTAAGGTGCAGCGGTAATCTGCGGACGGATTTACCTTATCCCCCTCATCATCCGGAACGTTAGGATCTGTCAGGATTAAAATGTCTATATTTTTAACTACTTAACGTGCTTATTCCGGGCCTTGTATCCTTCCGGATTACCCGCCCCCAAATCTTAGAGGCGGATTCCGAAAAATAAGCTTTAACTTATTTTTTAGGCGCTAAACAGAGTTTTTTATCAGTGACATATTTAGTTGCCATCATAGGCATCCAACCTGATGGGGTTCCATTACATTTAACATACCCTTTGCTATCTATAGTACTCAAATAATAAAGATTAAATATAAACGTCAATGTAGCCATCAAAACTAAACCTAACATCATTATTTTTGCCACTTTTTTTTGAAAAGTAATACTTGCCTGCCGCCCTTTCAATATGGGGGACAATGATAATAATATAACAGGAATAGCTATTGTTATAAATGAAAACAAAAGAGCTATTCCGTGAGAAAAAACAAAGATATCCGGATATGAAAAATAAACAGAAAGGCCATCAATACCAAGATAAAATGTAACAATAGTCATTAATATTATTATTAAATCAAAAAAAACAAGTAAAACCTTTTTTTCGGAGAGAACTTATCCATTATTATAAAATCCTTGGCTTTATATCTTTCAGTGATTTTTTAATATAGCGTTTCACTTCACTTTCTAATACTTCCTTACCTGTTTCTAACATTTTATCTGCATACATAGCGCCAATATCATAAATTCCTTTTTCTATTTCCCTTGCCTTTTGTACAAATTCTTGTTGTGATGCCTCAAGATATGCAACTACTTTATCAGTAACTCCGAATTTATCATCTAACATATTAAGCGCTATTGCGCTAAGCAAACCGAAAGCAACTACTACGATTAATGGAACTGAAACCACTGCGGTAAGTGTTGTAATTGCTGTCGCTGCTCCCCAACTAATAGCAGACGCAATTCCCAATTTAACTACATCAGTTGCAAGTGAGCCAATAAATTTTGCTAATGATGTTTCATCATTCAATATATAATCAAGTGTACGATAAGCTGCGGCAACATAAAACGTCAAACGCGCACCTTCAATAATTGACTTAGTAAGTCCATATTTACCAATACCAAGGTCAACAACTCTTGTATTATCTAATCTGAATACAGGGGCATTGAGTATTTTTCTTATTCCGGGATAACCTGTAAATTTAATGAGTTCCGTCCCTATATGATTGATATAAACCGTTGCCCGAATACCAAGATCGCCGAGTTTTACAAGAATCATTGACGTGGTAACAACATCCTTACCATTCACACCATAATTCACCATAACTTGCCCGATACCGGATTGTGTTATTTCTACCCAGGCCGTTTTTGTGTCTTTCCATCCCCATGACTGAAGCACTTCAAAAACTTCACTAACGGTGAGTAACATCACATCGAAATTATTTTGATACAGCATCCCCCTCAACCGTTGATCCGGAAAGACCATGCTGTTACGTAGCACCGGATAATCAGGAATAAATCCTAATTCGGTTTTTTCTCCGGTGAGGTAGGCCGGAAGTTTCCGGGGTCCGGCATATCCTGTATGTGGTTTTGATTCTGAAAATGTGGTCACATCAGTGAGTGATGTAGCGTTTACGGGGGAAGCTTTTGCAATAATGGTATTAGAGCCATAAGGACAACCACACTGCACGATTGAGCCGTCAACGGCCTGTGGTTTGCGGTTATTCATCATCCGGCTGTCTCCGGTTGCTATCGTGCCGGTCTGTTTGCACTGCGGGCAGGTGGTGGTGAGGTCGCCGACAATCACCGCCGGTGTGCCTTTGTATTTTATCATGCTTGACGACGCGATACAGGTGGCGCCTGTTGTGGTTTTGTCACCATCAATCGCCCTGATAATCGTGGCAGCCTCTCAAAACTTAATTTTAGTTAGGACTTGTCAGGATTAAACGGTATAGATTCCAAAAGACGGCGGCAGACTTCAGAAGACAGTGATTTTGCGGTAAGACTTGATTTCAGTAGAGTCGGGAGACTTCAGGAGACGTTCAGAGAGGTTTGTCTGGAGCGGCGAAGGGCTTAGAATACATAGCGTATTTAATTGATAAATAACGATTAAATAAATTCTATTTTCAATTCTATACAGATTTCTATACAACATTGTATCGCGCTAGGGGCTTTTCTGCTTTCAGGCTGACGGTATCGAGGCGGGCGCTCACATTGCGAAAATATCACCGTTACCATAATTCATTGCAGATAGTGAAACACCGACCAGACAGAACCCTCCCCGTAACCTCCCCGTCATTTTCCACTGCCTCCGTTTCAAACGGAACCGTGATATCCCGATAATGGTTTACCCCTATCCCACACACCGAACTACCCCAATAATATTGGGTCAGTTAAATGGCAGATTACTGCCGCTTTTAAAGTCGGGATTCCTCACCTTTGAATTTCCCGATTTCAAATCCGACAATGCTAACTTTTACTAACAGGTGACTATCTGCGCCCCGGTGAGTTGATACCCGTTAAACCATTCATGCCGACCAGTGGCAATAACTCGGCTCCCTCTCTGGCAGGTCATCAGTTCCAATGCGTTCAGATCAAATGCCACCAGCTTCAGCGGATAGGGGCTGCGGCGTTCGCTTTCTGCCTGAATGGTCATTGTTGCCATTACTTTACCTGTTGCCGTCCTGACTCGGTGAGGCTGTTTCGTGACGGTGCCGGTTACTGTCGCTGTGATGGGCTTTGCTTTTCGATATGAGCGCATGGGTCACCGGCTGGCTGCTGAGGCTGAAAATACGAATAACTGATTGCGCAATTTACCCTAGGAATTCCTGGGTTTTTAACTGCGCAGAACCTTAGCAAATCTTAGCATTTCAGTGCGCAATCTAATGCGTCTAATCGCCCGCTCCCCTTGTGTTACAAGGCCTGTAAGAGGTTCGCATTCGGTTCGCACTTTGCGCAGAGTTGTGCGCAATTCGCAGTTTTAAGCGCTGTTTTCCGCCGACATTGCGCAGCAGACCTCAATAAATCTCTATATCAAAACGTGCGAAATTATCATCAAACCCGCATCAACACTGGATTCAGCGTGATTCGCACTTTGCGCAGTGTGCCCGCAATTCGCAATCTGACCTTAACATTTCTATACATCGCCATTTGCGCAGAAATCACGTCAGCCCTTGTGACACAAGGCTTTGACCGAGGTTCGCACTTGGTTCGCAGTGCGCAGTTTGCGAGTTTCGTTTTGCGCATTTTGACCTCGACATTTCTATACATAAAACTAATGCGCAACCCTGCTTCACGCCTTATGGATAAAGGCTTTGTGATGGTTCGCACCTGCCCGAACTTTGCGCAAAATACCGATACATTCCGATACGTTCCGATACATTCGAACCGAAAACATTTATAGATTTTTTAAGGTGTGGCGAGGATCTGCGGACGGATTTACCTTATCAAACCTCATCATCTGGAACGTTAGCAAATGTTAGCATCCGTGCTGGGTCAGAAACGCCAGATAACGTTATCAAATGTTGTCATTTTACTTAAGATTTCCAAAGATTCAGACCGATAAACCTTAGGAAAACTTAGGATTGCGACGACCGAAAAACGTTAGGATTTGTTAGGTTCTATATCTTGAACATGTAGTCATATCATCATTATCTTTTAATGCGGAGAAAATTTTAACGCATATTTTCTCCGCGTCTTTCATTTTAATGTCATGACAGACAGCGATGCAATCAGTGTGGTTCACAAGTAGTTTTCATTCCCTTCAGGACAATTTCGCCCTGAAAGGTCATGAAAGAGGAACCGGAAACCATCTGAAAGTATAACACCCTAAATATTATCAATGATGTTATTATTATAGATGAGAGTGTTTTTATAGTTCTCATACAAATAACGTCTTCCATTAACCTAATTTTTATTATACATACAAATCTTTGTAAAGAGGTAAAGCGCCATGCTCAACCAAACTAATTTCTATCAAATTAGATATTTTTATATCGGAATCCCGATCTCCATGGTAGTTATTTTTCCTTGATATAATTAGTGACTTATTTCCATTAGAAAAATAAATAACATCCTCTGCATCCTTAACTATATTTTTATCTATTTTTTTGTTTAAGAAAAGCATCCATCCAACGGAAGGCCTATCAGGAAAAACAAACCTTCTCTTTAGTTTATAGTGATTGGTATCAACCATTATTAATTTAGTGTTATAATGCTCAACAATTTCGCAAATAAATGAAAAAACATAATCAAACTTAACCTCACCAGAATAATCAAGGCTTACCTTTAACGTTATTTTTTTCTCTCCTGAGTAAATAAGGTAATCCAACGTGACTGAAGCTGATTCAGGAGCATCATTATCGTTACCATCCCATAAGTGAATTGTATTACTCTTATCAAATTCATCTATCAATTCATTACTAAGCTCACCTTCATTAAATGCTTTATATTTCAAAGACTCACTTAGACTTTCTCCGCCCATAAACCAGCACTTACTGTTACTATCGGTAATAACACTCACCATGTGAGTCATCTTTAATAACAAATCCTTACATACAGAATGAATATCTAAGTTAATTTCAGTGATAAGCACTGTAATGTCTAATCTCATCTTATGCTCCAATTCAAATTATTTATTGGGGTGTAATTTGTTCTTATGAAATTAAATACAAGTAGTAGCTCAGATGCGAAATTGTATATATTCTCCGTTCCAAAGTGCCAATCCACATAAGATTTCCCTTCAAACAGGTTAGCACAAAGCCAATTCTGGCTTTCTGCTTGAGATTTCATTCCTCCTCCTGACTTCCACCATTTTTTAACTATCCCATCTTTATCAAAAAAATTATCAAAGTTATATTTAGTTTCAATAAAATTACACTCTTCTGGTTTCCACCCATCAAAATCAACCGGTTTAACACGCATCGGTGGTATAACTGTACACTCCCATTCACCAATGTACGTTTCTCTGGAGCCATCGGGTGAATATGTTTCAGTAATCTGAGAATTACAGATTATTGACTGATACAGGTAAGAATCAGGTGTCGTTGTTCGGGTGATTTTCCTTGGTACAGGGACTATATAATTTTCAGCCGGACAGTCTTCACATGCTTTAGTTGTCGATATTTCCGCTGCGGCTATTGCAACGACTGCTGTATCAAGAATAACTGAATTAGCCTCATTGATTTTATCCTGTTCTTCAATAGGAAGATCCTCAATTGAAATTCCCTGTATTCTTTTCTTATGTTCACGCAGACGTTCCTGTAACTCTTCATCTGACGGAAGAATTGCTATTGTTGCCGCCGCTGCTGTTACTGCGGCAACACCTTCTGCGGATAAACTGAAAGCAATGGCTTCTGCTATGACAGGCAATAAAAAAGCAACCAATGAATTATCTCCATTCAAGTTTTTTTGTCAGAATATGTAAGTAATCTTTGTATTGTTGCTCAGGATTACAATCCTGTTCTTCCAGCATATTCCGGATTGACGGCACTTTATGATATCCGGGAACACACGCTTCATATAATAAAAAAGAACGAATCAATTTTTCATTTGTAAAACCAACCGATATCACATAGGCATATGCCTCTGTAAGTCGTTCTGTCATTGATTCTGGTTTTTTTATATCACCACCATATTTGTAAAAAAACTCACTTTTGACTTTAGCTATATAATTCTCAGTCTCGATGTTATCTATTTTTTTCAGGGTATTTTCAGATAGTTTCATATAACTTCCTTTTGAGACTGTAGCAATTGCCCTCAGATTTATATATCCATTCATCAACCATAGACACAATGGATTCACACTGTTCTTTTTCCAGAATTTCTGGTAGGTTTTTCAGTACTCTCGGGTCATAAAAACGAAATAATGCAACTTTATCATCAGGTAATGTGACATTTAAAAACGACGCTAAGTGAATTGCCAGCTTATCTAATAAATGTGTACTGGCTATCCATGAAACCACCGGGGCTTTTGAATCCAGCTTATATAGTTCAGATAATAAATCAGCTGATTTTTTTACATCCACAAGCCAGGGCCCAGCCCATGCCATCATAGAATCCGGAAATTGACGAAATAACGGACTTGTAATATTTTTCATATAACATATTTCTTTCCCATAAATACGTTCATATTGCAATCCGCAAACTAATGCATAATGATTAAGACCTGATGCATATTTCCGCAGATGGTCATATCCATTATTTTGCTCCTGAAACATGTTAATCCTCGCCTCTGATAATTATAGCCTGTCCGCTTTCCGCCGCATTCAGTAAACACCGGAGACAAAGTTTTTTCGTTATATCCGGCTCAGAATTGGGTTCGTGCTTAGGTAAAACAGTTTCTGGTATATCGGGTACATCCGGATATTTCCCCTGCCAGCCACCTCCTGTCAGTGGTGAACCAGAGCCCAGATTTACCATACTGCTTGAGGTAATCCCTCCGGCATCAATCCTGATAAAATGCCCTGCAGCCTGAAAACTCAGTTCTGCTCCTGCTTCTATCACTAATTTCTGACCTGATTTTAAATGAATTTCATCATTACTCAGCAAATAGAAACTATTATCAGTTTTTACATGTATATCTGTGTTCGATGTTAATGAGGTAGAATTGATCGATTGTATACGTAATTCATTATCAACCATTAAATGCTTATCGTTCTTTACCCGATCAACGCGATTATTTTCAGTTATTTCACTTTTATTATTCTTAACATGTACATTCATATCATGCTGTGCATGTATGTATACTTCTTCCTGCCCTGTTTTATCCTCAAACCGCAGCTCGTTAAACCCCTCCCCCTTATGAGTTTTGGTACGGAACGTAGTGCGGGTTTTCTCGACCGGCAGCGTCAGCGGCGGGCTGTTGCGCCCGTTATACGTGCAGCCGGTGATGATCGGGCAATCGATATCCCCGTTAAGGTAAGAAATAATCACTTCCTGCCCGATACGCGGGATCGACATAAATCCGAAACCGTTCCCGTTCCAGCCGTGGGCCACCCGCACCCAGCAGGAGGCGCTGTGATCCGGCCTGCCGCGCCGGTCCCAGTGAAAACGGACCGTGACAGCGCCATCGGCGTTGGTATAGATTTCCTCCCCCGGCGGCCCGACTACCGTTGCCAGTTCGTTACCGTCAGCGGTCGGTTTATAGCGGAACGGCGGACGCCATTCCTGAGAGCCGGGGATAAACTGCACGGCATTACTGAAGGTGGTCCCCTCACCGCCGCTGTTGTCTGCCAGGGGCTGCACACCCCGGTGACTGACACTGATCACCTGCCACGACTGATTCATGACTCCTGACGGATGGTTTTTCAGAGTGAAGAGTTTACCCGGCATCAGCGCAAAGCAGTTGGTGCCTGCACTGCCGGTCTGACGTTCATTCTGGGATTGTTCATAACGCAGCATCGTAAAATAACCACCCTGCTCGTCCTGCTGAAAACGACCGTAACTTTCAAAGGTGGTGTGTTGCCGGTGAACATCTCCGGTCAGCTGATGTTCAAGGGGATAGGAGGGATTCTTCGGGTTATAATCTTTGTGGATCTGAATATCACTGCATAACTTTTCGGCATAACGCCAGGAGAATGCCGTGCTGTCACCGGTATCGGTATCCGCCTGCGGGTTATAGGTCAGGTGAATACCCGCCGTCATGCCGAGATGACTGTCACTGTAAAACAGTTTCGGACCTTCCTCGAACCAGAAGTTAATCCCTTCCTCAGAAGCCAGACGACACCAGAAATCATAAGCGGATTCCCGTTTCTGGGTGATGTAATCCCGCTTACCGTGCAGTTCGCCATCGTAAAATTTCAGGTCATTTTTGACATGCGCCTCATCCAGCAGGGTGGCGAGGACTTCCGGTACGGATTGCTGCCGGAAAATCCGGCTGTCCTGATTAAGCGTCATGATCCACATTTCCGGGCGGATAATAAACTGATACCAGGTTTTGTTGCCGTCAGTATTGCCCTGTTCAGCGGAAGCCAGCAGCCCCTGCACGGTACGCACTTTGACACCGCCACGAATGACGGTCAGTGAAGCGGCGGAGCCTAAATGTTCCTCAAAGGCAACGGACGACAGCAGGCTGACTGCACTGATGGTCAGCGAAAACAACGAAGACAGGGATTCACTGAGTGAAAACTCGGTCACCCGGAAGGTATTTTCCGGCAACCGTCCGATTTTACAGGTAAAAACCAGCCCGGACTGAGAATCATAATCCGCAAAAATATCTGTAAAAGATTGCAAAAACTACTCCCTATATATGCGGTAATTTAGCATGGTTGAGATGGCACTTAACGATAATCACCTGAAAAAAGACAACCATAACTAACTGGTTACTAAGCTGTGTCTGTTTGTATTTACTATGGCGGGGAATCGTAAATTTCACTTAAGAATTTGTAAAGATAAATGTTGGTCTGTCTGTTATTTTTATCAAAAAGGGGGCTAATATCCTGCCTGTACGGCGTTTCCGCTTCTTCGCGTGAGCCTCTGCCTTGTTTTTCTTCTGCGGCTGCTGTTGGGCTTTCTGCTGCGTTTCAGCCGGTGCGCTTTTGGGTGCTTCGGTCGCGGATGGCATCACTGCCGCCGGTTTCTTTTTCAGGGTTAAAATGGGTCTGGTCATTTTTCTTCCCCTTTCGTCTGGCAGGTTTTGAGCCACGCCCTCAGAATGCGCCGCTTATACTGATGTGCGGTTACAATAAGGCCGTTATTTTTCATTTCCTGCCTCCAGTTTTTTGACAGCTCAAATTCCCTGATAACCTCTTTTTTGAGATTAGTGTCGTACCATGAAACGGCAACAGTTTCTTTTCCGTTTTTATTGCTGCGGCCTGTCACCGCCATTGCGGAACAAAGCCAGTCTTTGACTTCACATATAGCATCAGTTCCTGCCCTCGTGTAATCACTGTGCCGGACTGCATATATATTCCCGTCATGAGAAACAACGGCATAATGCCCCCCCGGCAGTTAAGGAAACGGTACCAACCAGAGAGGGCGCTTTTTTATTGCTCGGTATTTTCGATGCTTTGTTCATTTATTAACCTTAATTCTATTTGTGCGCACGGTGTGCAAAAAGTTTTATGCTTCAACTGTTCATGTGTTCATAAAGAGACAATATCGTTAAATAACAATACATTGTTTATGAATACCACTATGTACAGTTATGTACACTTAATGATCACTTTACATAAAACAATGAACAGTCATGTACACTTAATGAATAGTCAGAATTAAAGTATTCATAAATTAATTATTGATTTATATATGTTTTCATAAGTAATGAACAGTATGAACACTTTTCCTAAAACTTTACCCGCACGTTATTTTGACGGTACACGGGGGAGCCAGTCCTCCGCCTCAGATTCGTTTAATTCGAGGTTTGTTCTCACCCCCTGAGTCACCCGATCCTTAATGTATTTTTTCCCCAGCTCCTTCAACGCTCCATCAATAGACCGCCCGAATGTTGTCAGGGTCAGCGGGTTTTTATTGCCGTTCCCCTGCATATATGCAATGTAGGCGTGATACAGATACTTTCTCGGGGCAGGTGGTGCGATATTGGCATTACCCATAAACATCCCCGAAACACTCTCCAGTGCGACCAGATAAGCGCAAAAGTCTATCAGCGGGTCTGTCTCGCGCTTAACCTCCGTTGCCTCGCCGGAACCGCGCTGCTCAATCAGTAACGTGCTGGCAGTCTCTGAGTCCGGAAATTCCCGCAGTAAATCGCGGATAATGACGGGGATCTCCGCCTGTATCTTTTCTGGCAGATTCCTGTCTTTTTTATCTTCGCCCACCGTGTCGTTAAAGTGGAAGATAACCCGCCTCCGTGCCACCCCGTTACTGCGTTCGGTAAATTGCATGGGGCGGTTTCCGGTCATGAATACAACGGACTTCATCACGGTTGAGAACTGTTTCTCATACTTCGGGTCAATACCCACCGGATCACCGCCGGTAATGGCTTTCAGTCCCGCACCATCCCCGACATATTTCGGCTGGTCTGGCAGCAGGATCAGCTTTTTACCGACAAACTGCGCCCGCCCTCTGGCATCATCCAGTGATTTCAGATCTCCGCTTGAGGTGTTGTGCTTTCCGGCCAGCAGTTCCGCGATATGTGCAAACACACTTTTGCCGCTGCCGCCCGCCCCGGTTGCCTCAATAAACATCTGCCAGTCGTACCGGTTGGCAAACACCATATACAGCCCGGCTTTTATGCGGCGTGCTTTACGCTCATTCCCGCCGGAGACGTGGTTCAGCCATTTGGTGAAGTTAGGCGCGTGCGTTTTCAGGTTTTCCCCTGCCGCCGGTTCGGTATAGGTGATCCCGTTCTCATTCAGCAGCCAGTCGTCCGCCAGGTGCGGCCTGAAATGGTGTGTTTTGGTATCAAGGACACCGTTGGCAAACCCGATAAGGTCAATATCAGGCTCACCCATCGGCTCCGCGATAACTTTCAGCACATCAATCACGCCGCTGATCCGTCTCATGCTGAAATGAGTGTCGTTTTCTATGAAAAAATCAGCCATTTCGCGGGAAAGCTCGCTGTCTCTGATTGGTTCCCACGTTATCCCGTTATAGGTGTATACCGTGAGAGAGTCAGGGTTAACGGACAGTCTGCCGTACCGTTCTATCAGCAACTGCGCAAGCTGGTTAGGGGCAAGTTTCCCGATCTCGCTGTCCGTATCAATACTGCGCTTTTTCCGGTGGCCTGTAATAATCACTGCTGCTTCTCCCTGAACCGGATACATTCCCTGATTAAAGGCCAGTGCTGCGGCATCCAGCCCCTCATCCTGATACACATCGTTCCAGTCGCCGCTGGTGGCCGGTATCGTCACCTGACCGTTAACAGCCCGTGCCGCCGCTTCTGCTTTCTCTCTGCCGGTGTTAACCGTGTTATCTGCGTCATTATCGGCAGCAATGATAATCCGGCTCTCCGGGTACTTAGTCCGCATCACCTCAGCAATATGTATCAGGTTCCCGGCATCCATTGCCGCCACGGTCAGCGCGTCAGGGCGGATTACGTGACACGTCAGGGCTGTTGCCAGCCCCTCCGTGATAATCACCTCAGAAACGTATTCAGGCGCATTGACGGGGTAGTAACTGCCTTTCTTCGTGCTGTCAGTTAACAGACGTTTCCCGCCGTCCGGCTTAATGGTCTGTGCGCCGGTCACTGTGCCGACAGCATTCATCAGCGGGATCAGGATTGACCCGTCTGGCAGTAACAGCAGCATGAAGCCGGTCAGTCCTTTACCGGCCAGATAAACGGATTCTCCCTGCTGAATCTGTGATAACAGGCCGCGGTATCGCGCTGTGAAGCGTTTTTGTTTCTCTGCTGTGTCACGGACTTCTTTCTGCTGCTGATCGGCTTTGTGGCTCTGCTGCTGCGCACTGACCGGAGTCCGTTCTCTGGCGGGCAGATGGTCTGAACGGGTATCAATACCGATAATCCCTGCGACTTCTTTCGCAGCTTCCGTCACACTCACGCCAAGTACCCGCTGAACAAGGGCTAACCCGTCACCTGCGCCGCACTGATTACAGATAAACGTCCCGTTGCCGTCCTTATCATCAAAGCGGAACCGGTCTTTACCGCCGCATCCCGGGCAGGTTGTATGTGTATTTACCGGTAGATCCGCCCCCACAGCGGACAGTATGCCCTGCCATTGTCCGTTGGCTTTTCGCTTCACTTCCCGGATAACATCAATGGGTTTCATGCATCAGCTCTCCGTAAAAAAACATACTGGCAGAAATAAGCAATTTTTGTAAACGTGACATGTCACATATGAATTTTTTAACCGGCTATGTGTGTATTGGTTCATTCTTCTCCCCCGGCGGTCACGATATCAGCCCGCATAATGTTGCTGACATCCTGTAATGCCACAGCCGCCAACTGCTGAATAACCGCCAGAGAATACGGTATAGCTGCGCCTGTATACTCTGAATCACGTGACGCAAGTTTTTCCGCATAACCCGCCACTAAACCGACCTCGATCAGGGTATGCATTAACGTTTTGATAATGGTAGTTTCTGCACTCATACAGCCCCCTTATTCACGGGTAAACCGTTACGCCAATAAATTTCCATCTGTGCATTGTCAGCATTGAAATTAAGCGCTTCCACAATGCCGGGCAGATACACCAGGCTTTCACTGAGACCACGTAAATTATCCTTAGCCATGATCCCGCTGTAGTTTTCGTTATCACACGCCCAGAACGCCAGATCACCCATCACTTTAAGCCCGGTCATAATTCCGGCGCTGGCACTGACTGACACACTCCGTAATTCCTCCAGTTCCTCCACGCTCATAGACTTCATGTCGTGCCGGGTTGAGTAGTCACAAATACCTGTCGTTCTTCCTGCTTCTTTTTTGTCGGTCATGATGATGCTCTCCCTGCACAGGTATATTCTTTGATGAAACGACTGACCGGCATAGTGACCGCGCTGCCGAATCCGTCACGGATAAACGTCACACGGTTAAACTGAACGGACAGGACTAACACTTTTTCGCCGCTCCTGTGGGTGTAATAGCTGTGAGGTTGCAGGTTATGCATGGCGCACCTCCTGACGGACACGGGCAGAAAAAAGGCACGGCGCATCAGGCAGCATAGAACGGGCTTCCTGTTCGCTGCGGGCTTCAACGGTGAAATATCTGGACTGCTGGCAGGAGAAAAAACGCCATTTAAATTTGGGGTGAGTTTGGGCAGGGGTAGCCATCATAACGATGATCTCCGATAACTTGCTTATGGAGTCACCACCAGAGGTCTCAATCTCTATAGGGGTGGTGACGCTGACAGGGTTGAGACTACTGGAGTTATCGGAATCCAGCCAGCCCGAAGGCTGCCCCGCCAACGTCACCATTGAATCAGGACGGCATAATACCGTATTTTTCAGGTGTGCGTGGGCGCGGACACAAAAAAAGACGCAGGGCGCGTCATGTGTCGCCGATAATTGTTTCAGGGTCTCAATCCTGACACCGGATTTTGCCGGTGCCCGATCACTATAACGAACATCTGACGATAAAAACAAGTGATTATCATCAAAGTTCTTCGATTCCCCGGAAATATTCTGTTTACCCGGCTTTAACCATTGACTACTCTGTAATGGCTGATTTGCTCGATATTTAATATCGAACACGCAAAGGGGGGTGGAAACGCTGCCCTTTTTTATGGAGTCCGAAAACTCAATATCACCCCGCACAATGCCCCTGATAAAACCTTTAAATAGTGTAATTCCCCCACCTTTTGAATGACTCAAATTTGAGTAGCGCAAAATATCAGCTGATTTATAACCTGAGGAATATTCCCCTGATTGATTTCCCGTAAATTTGGGCGATTGATCGGTGTAAAATTTCGCTGATTGAACCGGTACACCGCCGTCCAGGAGAGAGCCTTTCCCCTGGCTGGCAATATCCACCCCATCGGGTGTTAATTGGTTAATATTTGCGCTTTGATACACCGTTTCGGGTGTATCAAACACTACTGAGGTGAAGGTCATCAGTGGATCTCCTCATCAAGAAAATCAGGCTGATATTTCCGCCACAATTCAGCTTCTTCACGCTGCAAGCAGGCTTTCTCAGGTTTGCATGATTGCAGGTCTCGCCAGCGCTGTGATGAGGTTAATTTGTACTGCTGCTGACGTTTGGTCAGGTCATTCAGTTCACCGAACGGCACACCATACGCGCCGGTCTTGCGGATAGACGGGATAACGTCACGGAATACCCAATTAGTGAAACGATGTGCAAAAGTGCCTTTCGTGGTCGCTTTACGACTGCGGGCAATCAGTTTATAGAAGCCAGACTCCGCAATAATCTGTCGATTAGGATTACCTTGAATACCGTAGTTTAAAGCTACAGTATTTTTTTCATCCAATTCTAAAGCCTTTAAAGCATCGCGAGAGTTAATAATCTCCAAGGCATCACAAACATCTTTAGCAATAAACCACGGCTCATCATTGATTTTAACAACCCGTACCTGCACACCTTCAAACCGGATAAATGAAATATCATCAGAGTTGATATTCAAAATATCGTCTGACTCAAATTTAGGGTGAGCTTGGCTGGTGGCATTAAAGCCACTTTTTAAATTTTCCATTGTGATTACTCCGTTATTCGGTCGGGTACAGGCTTAAAATATTATCTGTGAGTGCTTTGCTTACCGGCTGATACTTTCCCTGCTCTGCGCAATGATTGATTAAATTAATCACCTTCTGCACGTCCTGAGCGGTTTTAAAGCGATAGCGATAATGTGAGCCAATACCATCAGGGTTAGGCTCATCAAGGCGTTCCAGTTCAATATTCAGCTTACGTTCGAGTTCGTTCGGGTAATTGCGTCCGGACAATAACCGGCAATGGAATAAGATTTCATTTTCCGTAAAGCCATTAATACCAGTACCGGTCATATATAAACGGGCACGGTGTTTTTTCGGTGGATTCTTTGATAAGATAAATGACGCGAAACTATCCTCAAAAGCCACCTGTGACGGGTGGTTTTTCTTTTCCATTACAGCACCTCACCACTTTGCTGGTCGCGTTCGGCAATGCGAGCCTCAATCCATGCATCGATTTCGCTTTCAACCCATGCAACTGCACGCAGGCCTAATTTCGTGGGGCGCGGGAAACGCTTTTGAGACATGAGACGATAGATCCACGGCTCGCTAAAACCAGTTTTCTCCATAACCTTTGGTAAGCGGATAAGATTACTTGCCATGCATTTACACTCCTGAGTGGTGGTTAACAATACATGGCAATATTTTCACTGACTGATAAAGATTTGAATTCACCTACTGGCACGAGCACGCATATTCCAGATAAAGCACGTAGGTGCTGGCACAGTCTTATTTTTTAATATGTTTCAATATCCATTTGTGAATAGTTTCCCATGGCTGAGAACCAGATAAAGGCACACCAGATTGTTTTGAAAATTCAACAATCTCCGCTTCAATTTTCTGCGCGGCTTCTCTTGCGGAATTCCATTTCTTTGCTTCATAGAGTTCAAGCACTCTTTTTTTTAATACATCATATTTTTGTGCCCTCCCCTTTCCTCCTGCCCTGGCCAGTCGATTAGGGGCGGTTTTCAGATCATTACCTAAGCTCTGCACCAAATCACTCATGGTATAAACACTACTTAGCGCTACATCATTGAATTCATCTATTGCAACATCGGTTTCCCTGTATTGTTCTGTTAATTTTTGCGAAGCATCTGAAACTCTTGTTGCTGCGGATAGTGCCAGTTTCGTAGCCTCTAATTCCACGACTGTTTCAATAAGGGCTGAAAATATCTCTTTTGGATTTAATGCTGAAAGCTGTTTGGCTTTATTCATAACATCTAAATTCAGGATAGATAAATTATCGTTATTAGCTTTTTTTCGAATTGAATCAGCAACAGACAATTTAAACTCATTGAATAATTTATTATTTAAATCGTTCATTTTCGGCCTCTTAATTGGTCTGTAATCCGTCGATCATGTCGGCATACCACTGGAGCATTTCCCGGCGGCCGTCCAGATATTGCGCATGGTTGTACGTCCCGCGAATCGAGTTCTTATCAACGTGTGCGAGCTGTGTCTCAATCCATGCGGTGTTATAACCCTGTTCGTGCAGGATTGTACTCATTGTGTGCCGGAAGCCGTGACCGGTGACACGCCCCGCATATCCAATCCGGCGAATCAGTACATTCAGTGCCATTTCACTCATTGGCTGACTGGATTTAATGCGTCCGGGGAAAACAAACTGACCTAGCCCTGATATCGGCTGTAACTGTTCCAGAATATTCATGGCCTGCAGAGACAACGGCACAATGTGAGGACGGCGCATCTTCATTTTTTCTGCCGGTATTTCCCATGTACGATTATCGAAATTAATCTCTGACCACTCCGCTTTACGCAATTCACCAGGGCGAACGCCGGTAATCATCTGTAAGCGCATTGCCATTTTGACAAGGAAACTACCGGTATATGTGTTCAGTGCTTTGCAGAACGCCGGTATCTCGTCCACTTTCAAAAAGGCATAGTGTGTTTTTTTATGCGGGGCAAATGCAGATACCAGATCCGGAGCCGGATTATATTCAGCCCGTCCGGTGACTATTGCATACCGCCATACCTCGCCGCAGCGTTGCCGTACCTTTCTGAGCTTTTCTGTAGCACCCCGATCATTCAGGCGTGACAGTACCGCCATTAACTCCATTGGTTTTATATCCGCTATCGGACGACTGCCAATCAGCGGGAAAACATCCTTCTCAAAGGTTTCTATCATTTCCTCAGCATAGGACGCAGACCATCTATCAAACCGCTTCTCATACCATTCACGGGCAATTCCCTCGAATGTATTTTCATGGCGGTTCGCCAGTTCCTGTTTTTGAGCCTTGCGAACATCGCTCGGGTTTATGCCACCAGCAATCAGCTTTTTAGCCTCATCTCTTTTTGCTCTGGCATCAGCCAGTGACACAGACGGATATGTACCCAGAGACAGCATTTTCGCTTTACCGGCAAAACGATATCGCAGCCGCCAGCCTTTCGCACCGTTCGGCTCAATCAGCATAGACAGGCCGTTACCGTCATTAAGTGTATAGCTCTTTTCTTTTGGCTTAGATCGCCGAATTTCAACGTCTGTCAGCGGCATGTGTATAGCTCCGAAGAAACGATTTCATCCTATACGCATTACTATACAACTATATGTGTAGATTTACCTAGAACCATGTAGAGCTTGAAAATATCAACTCGTCCTGAGATGCTTATGTCTGCTGGATTTTATAGGGGTTAAGAGAACTTGAGAGAGGTTTGTTTGGAGCGGGCGAAGGGAATCGAACCCTCGTATAGAGCTTGGGAAGCTCTCGTTCTGCCATTGAACTACGCCCGCGTCAGGATGTGTGAGATTATACGCCGGTCATCTTGTTTATCAAGAGGATAGTGAAAAAAAAGCCCCACAAATTTGTGAGGCCCCGTATTCATTTACTGCAGCAATTATTTTCCCGGACGCATTGCAGGGAACAGGATGACGTCACGGATGGTGTGGCTGTCAGTAAACAGCATAACCATACGGTCGATCCCGATACCCAGACCCGCTGTCGGCGGCAGACCGTGCTCCAGTGCGACAACATAGTCTTCGTCATAGAACATCGCTTCGTCATCACCGGCGTCTTTCTGGCGGACCTGCTCGGCAAAACGTTCTGCCTGATCTTCCGCATCGTTCAGCTCGGAGAAACCGTTACCGATTTCACGGCCGCCGATAAAGAATTCAAAGCGGTCAGTAATAAACGGATTATCGTCATTACGGCGTGCCAGCGGAGAAACTTCTGCCGGATATTCAATGATGAATGTCGGCTGGATCAGATGGCTTTCTGCCACTTCCTCGAAGATTTCACACTGTACGCGGCCCAGACCCCATGATTTTTCAATTTTGATGTTCAGGGATTTCGCGATAGCAACCGCTTTATCCATATCATCCAGATCCGCCATATTGGTTTCCGGACGATATTTGCAGATAGCTTCTTTCATGGTGAGTTTGGCAAACGGTTTGCCGAAATCGAATTCCTGGTCACCGTATTTCACAACCGGGTTGCCCAGCACATCCTGCGCAATAGTACGGAACAGCTCTTCGGTCAGCGCAATCAGGTCTTTATAATCAGCATACGCCATATAAAGTTCCATCATGGTGAATTCCGGGTTGTGACGCGGAGAAACCCCTTCGTTACGGAAGTTACGGTTGATTTCAAACACACGCTCAAAACCACCGACCACCAGACGCTTCAGATACAGTTCCGGTGCAATACGCAGATACATATCGATATCCAGCGCATTGTGATGGGTAACAAACGGACGCGCACTTGCCCCGCCCGGGATCACCTGCATCATCGGGGTTTCCACTTCCATAAACCCTTTGTTCACCATGAATTTACGGATTTCAGCCAGAATACGTGAACGCACCGCAAAGGTATGACGGGATTCATCGTTGGCGATCAGATCCAGATAACGCTGGCGGTAACGGGTTTCCTGGTCATTCAGACCGTGGAATTTATCCGGTAACGGACGCAGTGCTTTGGTCAGCAGACGGACTTCGGTACAGTGAACCGTCAGCTCACCGGTTTTGGTTTTAAATAACTTACCGCGTGCCGCGAGGATATCGCCCAGATCCCATTTTTTAAAGGATTCGTTGTACACGCCTTCAGCCAGATCATCACGGGAAACGTAAATCTGAATACGACCCGCCGTGTCCTGTAAGGTGGCAAAAGAGGCTTTACCCATGATACGGCGGGTCATCATACGGCCGGCAATCGCCACTTCGATATTCAGCGCTTCCAGCTCTTCCGCGCTTTTTTCGCCATATTTTTCATGCAGATCACCGGATACCGCGTCACGGCGGAAATCATTCGGGAATGCAACGGCTTCTTTTTCACGCAGCAGTGCCAGTTTTTCACGGCGTGTTTTTAATTCGTTATTTAAATCAGGTGCCTGCTCAGCACTGTGTTGGTCTTGTGACATTTTTAATCCTTATAAACCCGCTTTTAAGCTGGCCTCAATAAATTTATCCAGATCACCGTCTAATACAGCCTGCGTATTGCGGGTTTCCACACCGGTACGGAGATCTTTAATACGGGAATCATCAAGCACATAAGAACGGATCTGACTGCCCCAGCCGATGTCGGATTTGTTATCTTCCATTTCTTGTTTATCGGCGTTTTTCTTCTGCATTTCATATTCATAAAGTTTTGCTTTCATCTGACGGAAAGCCTGATCTTTATTCTTATGCTGCGAGCGGTCATTCTGGCACTGTGTGACGATACCGGTCGGAATATGGGTCAGACGCACCGCAGATTCCGTTTTGTTGACGTGCTGACCACCGGCACCGGAGGCACGGTAAACGTCAATACGGATATCCGCCGGATTGATTTCAATATCAATGTCATCGTCCACTTCCGGATAGATAAACGCGGAACTGAACGAGGTATGGCGGCGGCCGCCGGAGTCAAACGGGCTCTTGCGCACCAGGCGGTGAACGCCGGTTTCTGTGCGGAGCCATCCGTAGGCATATTCGCCCATGATCTTAACTGTTGCCGATTTCAGGCCAGCCACATCGCCGTCAGATTCTTCAATAATTTCGGTTTTAAAGCCGCGGCTTTCTGCCCAGCGCAGATACATACGCAGCAGCATGCTTGCCCAGTCCTGAGCTTCTGTACCACCGGAACCGGCCTGGAGATCAAGGTAGCAGTCAGCGCTGTCATATTCACCGGAGAACATCCGGCGGAATTCCAGCTGACCGAGTTTGTCTTCCAGTCCCTTCAGCTCTTCAACCGCTTCGTTAAAGGTCTCTTCGTCATCGGCTTCGACGGCGAGTTCCAGCAGACCGCTGACATCCTCAAGCCCCTGGTCAAGGTCATCGATGGTTTCCACGATGGCTTCCAGAGAGGCGCGTTCCTTACCGAGTGCCTGGGCACGTTCAGGTTCGTTCCAGACGTCAGGCTGTTCCAGCTCGGCGTTAACTTCTTCTAAGCGCTCTTTCTTGGCATCGTAGTCAAAGATACCCCCGAAGCACCGAAGTACGTTCAGTCAAATCCTGGATCTGATTTTTTACCGGGTTAATTTCAAACATGTCTTTTTATCTTTTGTTGATTGTCAGGTAATAATGTGAGAACTGTATATTGTAACGAAAATCCGCTCATCATGACAGCATTGCAACCCTCTTTCGGACTAAAATTAATCCGGCCAGATATGTTCTATCAGTAACTGCACACTGCGCTGTCCGCGGAACTCATTCACATCCAGTTTATAGGCGAGACGAACCCGCTGCACACTGTTGTCCGGCCAGTAATTCACATCAACATTAAAGGCGATACCGTCGAGCAGCGGACCACCGCCTTCCGGTTCAATCATCACTTTCAGGTGTTTTTCACCAACGATACGCTGTTGCAGCAGCCGGAATGTGCCGTCAAACAACGGCTCCGGGAACCCCTGCCCCCACGGCCCGCCTTCGCGCAGCAGGCCGGCGGTTTCCAGTGTCATATCCTGCGGTGACAGCACGCCGTCACTCCAGATAACGCCGTGCAGCAGCCCGGGGTCAATCATATCGTCCACCAGCGCGGCAAATTTATGCTGAAAATCAGGAAAACAGGATTCCGGCAGCGAAAGCCCGGCCGCCATGGCATGCCCGCCGAATGCCGCCATCATTCCCGGATTAAGGGTATCGAGCCGCTCGAGCACATCCCGCAGATGCAGGCCGCTTACCGAGCGTCCGGAGCCTTTCAGCAGACCATCGCCGCAGGGGGCAAAGGCAATCACCGGTCGGTGATAACGCTCTTTAATGCGCGAGGCGAGAATACCGACCACCCCCTGATGCCATTCCGGGTGATACAACGCAATGCCCGATGGCATCTCCGTGGTGCTGTGCTCAATTTTGCTGAACAGCGTCAGCGCTTCCTGCTGCATCCCCTGCTCGATTTCGCGCCGGGTCTGGTTCAGGCCATCCAGCTCATGCGCCAGCATGCGGGCTTTCGCCATATCATCCGTCAGCAGCAGTTCAACACCGACTGACATATCATCCAGTCTGCCCGCCGCATTCAGACGCGGCCCGAGGGCAAAACCGAGGTCACTCGCCACCAATCCGGAAGCCTGTCGTTTGGAGATTTCCAGCAGTGCGGTGATCCCGGCACAGCAGCGCCCGGCACGGATGCGATTCAGCCCCTGATGCACCAGGATGCGGTTATTCTGATCGAGCGGCACCACGTCCGCCACCGTGCCCAGTGCGACCAGATCCAGCATTTCAGCCAGGTTCGGCTCGGCAAGATTCTGTTGTGCGAACCAGTCATCCGCCCGCAGTGATGCCCGCAGCGCGGACATCAGATAAAAGGTTACGCCGACACCGGCGAGGGATTTGGAGAGAAAACCACAATCCGCCAGATTCGGGTTAATGATTGCTTCCGCCGGCGGCAGGATCTCCCCCGGCAGATGGTGGTCAGTCACAATCACGCGGATCCCGGTAGCATGTGCGGCGGCGACACCGTCATGAGAGGAAATGCCGTTATCCACGGTCATAATCAGCTCTGCCCCTTTGCGGCGGGCCTGCTCTGTCACCTGTGCGCTGAGCCCGTAGCCGTCCTCAAAACGGTTGGGGACCAGGAAATCCACCTGCCGGAAGCCCATCCGGCGCAGGGCTCGAACCGACAGTGCGGTGCTGGTTGCGCCGTCAGCATCAAAATCGCCGACAATCACAATCCGCTGATTCTGATGCAGTGCCTCTTTCAGTAATGCGACGGCCTGATCGATACCATTGAGCTGACCATAATTAAGCAGTCCGCGTGCGCCGCGTTCCAGTTGCTCCGCAGAGGTGATCCCTCTGGCGGCATACAGGCGGCATAACAGTTCGGGGCGATCGGGAGAAAGCAGTGCGGTGTAATCCGCCGCATCACGGCGGCGGAGTTCTGTTTTTATCATAACGACCTGATTATACTATTAATTATTTATTTACTAATTCAGCAATTTTATCTGCAGATAAGTAACCGGCAATCAGCGTTCCGTCCTCAAGGACAATCGCCGGGGTACCGGTGATGCCGAATTTCAGGCCGAGATTGTAGTGTTTACTGATATCAATGTTGCAGCTGTCTATCTGCGGGATAGGCTCATTACGGAATGCATTATCCAGCGCTTTGGTTTTGAAGCCGTTACACCAGACAGACTGCATGTCCCGCCCGACTGCCGACTCCGGCCCTTTGCGCGGAAACGCCAGATAACGGACCGTAATGCCTTTATCATTCAGCGCCTTATTTTCATTATGTAATTTCAGGCAGTACGGACAGGTGATATCCGTAAAAACCGTAATAACGTGGTTGCCGCGCTGAGATTTATAAATGATCATCTCATTTTCCAGGCTGTTCAGCTCATCCAGCAGCACATTATTGGTGATGTTTTTCGGAGTTTTGCCGCTCATATCAAACATCGGCCCCTGCAGCAGATAACGGCCGTCATCGCTGATATAAAAAACGCCCTGCGGCGTGGCAACTGCCGAGACCCCCGGTACCGGTGACGGGCGGATCATGGTGGCGGTCATATCCATCTTGCCCAGTGCCGCCCTGATTTCACTTTCCCCGGCGGCTGCACCGTGGCTGAACACCAGCAGAAGCGCCAGTGCGGATGATACAATTTTCAGCATACTGTTTCCTTATCAGCCGCGCGGATGGTGCTGCTGGTGCAGCGTACGTAACCGCTCCGTCGCGACATGGGTATAAATTTGTGTGGTGGATAAATCACTGTGTCCCAGCAGCATCTGCACCACCCGCAGATCGGCCCCGTGATTGAGCAGATGGGTGGCAAAGGCATGGCGCAGCACATGGGGCGAGAGTTTTTCTGTCGCAATTCCCGCCACCACCGCATAATGTTTGATACGGTGCCAGAATGTCTGCCGTGTCATCTGCCGCCCGAGTTTGCTCGGAAACAGCACATCTGCGGCCTGCCCGTTCAGCAGTGACGGCCTGGCCTGTGCCAGATAGACCTCCAGCCAGTACACTGCCTCTTCCCCCATCGGCACCAGGCGCTCTTTATTACCTTTACCGATTACGCGGATCACGCCCTGGCGCAGACTGACATCCGGCAGCGACAGTGACACCAGTTCTGTCACGCGCAAACCACAGGCATAAAGCACTTCCAGCATGGCTTTGTCGCGCAGTTCAAGCGGATCGGTCACATCCGGAGCCGCCAGCAGGTCATCCACCTGGCTTTCACTTAAATCTTTCGGCAGCCGGGCGGGCAGTTTGGGTGCTGACAGCTGAATGGTCGGATCATCCGTCCGCAGTTTTTCACGGTAGCAATACTGGAAAAACCGGCGCAGCGAACTGAGCATCCGCGCCGAACTGGTCGCTTTGTAACCGCGATCCAGCCTGTCTGCCAGAAAAGCCTGCAAATCAAGGGTGGTCAGTGATAACCAGTCCAAATCCTGCGGTGCCAGCCAGTCCGCCAGTGCCTGTAAATCCAGGCGGTAGGATGCCAGGGTGTTTTCCGATAAATTCTGTTCCAGCCAGATAGTATCAAGAAACTGCTCTGTCAGTGCATCACTTTCGCTGTGTTGTACGGCGTCCTTCACCGCTGACCTCCCGTTTGAATTCCCGTGTCAGAATTAACTTATCTTCTGTTACAATACCGTAATCCTGTGATGAAAGCAGCGCACAGAGGCGGTAAGCTTTCATTTTTTACCCGATACACAGCAGAATAAACAGATGAAAATTGGTCTTTTTTATGGTTCCAGCACCTGCTATACCGAAATGGCAGCTGAAAAAATCCGTGATATTTTAGGTGATGATCTCGTTGAACTCCATGATGTGAAAGAGACAGATCTGCAACTGATGGAAAGCTACCCGGTGCTGATCCTCGGTATTCCGACCTGGGATTTCGGTGAAATCCAGGAAGACTGGCTGGCGGTGTGGGAGCAACTGCCGCAGCTTGATTTATCGGGAAAAATTGTTGCCATGTACGGCATGGGTGATCAGGTGGATTACAGTGACTGGTTCCTGGACGCACTGGGTTATCTGCATCAGCAGCTGCAATCATCCGGGGTGAAATTTGCCGGTTACTGGCCGGTGGACGGTTATACCTTCACCAGCCCGAAAGCCCTGACCCCGGACGGCAAACACTTTGTCGGTCTGGCACTTGATGACGTCAATCAGTATGACGAGAGCGAAGAACGTATCGCCACATGGTGCATGCAGGTGCTAGAGGAAGTGCAGGAACTGCTGTAAGCGGATCAGATATCCGGGTACTGTAAAAGCAGCTGATTAAGGCTGTTCCATGCCTCTTTCGGGACACTGTCAGAGGCTATCCACAGGTATTTCTGCCGCCCGGAAGTCAGTGAGCGCAGATGCAGGCGGATCCCCAGCCGGGTGATATACGGCGGTTTGGTGATTTCCCACTCGCTTTTGCGCCATAAAATCCGGTTCTGATTCTGCAGACTGGCGGGACCGGCACGTTTGCTGATTTTATGTTGTGTCCGCCCCCAGCCAGCAATCAGCAGCAAGGTGAGCGGCAGCCAGATAAATGAGGTTCTGCCGGGCCAGGGCGCAAATAACACACTCAGCGCCAGCGCACCATAAATCAGTGTTGAGAAGACCTGAGTCTTAAATGAGACACGTAATACTGATTTCCACAAAACCACGGCCTGCCCCCTGTATCCTGACACAATGACAGCACCCGCTGTCCGGCTGAGAACCCGGTTATCCCGTGTCCGTCAGCCGGAAAATATACGGCATTCCTTCCCGGTTTCCTATGAAATAACTGTGACCGGTTATGACTTTCTCTGCCGGTCAGTCCGGATAATACGCTGCGTTCTGTGCTGCCATCCGTGCCTGATTACGTTCCTGAATCAGCCGGATGATCTGATACAGCGCCTCGTCATCCGGGCGGCCTTTATTCATCAGCCAGTTAAACAGATCCGGATCCGGACAGTTCAGCAGCTGCACAAAGTCCTGTTTCTGAGCATCGGTCAGCGTGTCATATTCATGCTGAAAAAACGGCATAATCGCAATATCCAGCTCCCGCATGCCGCGACGGCAGGCCCAGTGGATGCGGGCTTTATTTTCAATATCTAACACCGGTATATCCTTTTTATAAGAAGCGGTTTGTCAGACCGGTAAACATAACTGATGATACCAGCGTAGCCTACCAAGCCCTGACAATAAAGAAAATCGTCTGCCGCACATGCCGGAGAAAAATGCGTCTCAGGCGGAAAAATAAATGAAACCCGCAGCTGAGGATTTCATTGTCACTCCGCATACGCCGCATCACACAAAGGGTCAATAATATTCTCTTGCAATGTCTGTTATCTCTTTTACCATACATTGCACAGCTCTCCGGACAGGTAAAACATCATGAACACAGAAACAAATGCATTACGCCCGCAACTGAGTGATTCTCTCCCTCTGACGCTGATTCCCCTCAGTGATCTGGCGCTGGTGACCATCACCGGCCCGGACAGTCAGAAGTATCTTCAGGGACAGGTCACCGCTGATATCGACGCTCTGACTGATGATCAGCACGTGCTGTGTGCCCATTGTGATGCCAAAGGGAAAATGTGGAGTGATCTGCGTCTGTTTCATTATAAAGACGGTTACGCCTACCTTATCCGCCGCAGTGCGCTGGATACCCAGCTCGCGGAACTGAAAAAATACGCGGTATTTTCCAAAGTGACGATTGCCGCTGATGAGAGTGCAGTCCTGACCGGGATCGCCGGTCGCGGAGCGGCAGACGCCTTACAGGCGCATTTCAGCACCGTTCCGGATGCGGACACTCAGGTTGTCGGCAACAATGACACCACGCTGCTGTATCTGCCGCTGCCGCAGGGGCGCTTTATTCTGATCCAAACCGCTGAGCAGGCCGGTGCGTTATCTGATGCCCTGTCTCTGCCGGATGCGTGTGACACCCAGTGGACGGCGCTGGATATTGAAGCCGGTTACGCCGTGATTGATGCGGCAACCGTCAGTGAATTTCTGCCGCAGGCAACAAACCTGCAATCCCTTCCCCGCGGTATCTGCTTTAAGAAAGGCTGTTATACCGGGCAGGAAATGGTGGCCCGCGCCAAATTTCGCGGTGCCAACAAACGCGCTATGTTCACACTTATCGGCCACAGCCGCCATGTGCCGGTCGCTGGTGATGCCGCTGAGCGTCAGTTGGGTGAAAACTGGCGCCGCACCGGGACTATCCTCGCGGCAGTCCGCCTGAGTGATGATCGCGTGCTGGTGCAGATTGTGATGAATAATGATACGGAAGAAGAGGCTGTCTTCCGTATCCGTGAAGATGAAGAAAGCCGCCTGAGTCTTTTCCCGCTGCCGTACTCCTTTACTGAAGAAGCCTGATTTCCCGTCATACCCGGACGCAGAGATACCTTGTCTCTGCGCCTGGGGTATTCTGTATAAATCCGTATTGAGGTTGTTATGTCATCAGCTGTTCCCGCACAGGAAGTCATTCCTTTTTCTCAGTTAATCACCTTTGTGATGGAGCTGGATAAGCTCAAAAGCGTTTACCGCAGAACCCGCCTGCTGAACAATGAACGTCAGGAAAACTCCGCTGAACACAGCTGGCATTTTGCTATGACGGCAATGGCGTTTGCGCCGTATGTTGAAGATGCGGACATGCTGCGCATCCTGAAAATGGCACTGCTGCATGATGTGGTGGAAATTGATGCCGGAGACGTGCTGGTCTTTGATCTGGCTGCCCGCGAAGCGATTGCGGAAAAAGAAGTGGCTGCCGCAAAACGGATTTTCGGTCTGCTGCCGCAGCCGCAGGCGGATGAGTTTCAGGCGCTGTGGAATGAGTATGACGCCGCAGAAACCCGCGAGGCCCGTATTGCCAATATGATCGACCGCGTGATGCCGGTGCTGATGAATCTGCACAACAAGGGTCAGAGCTGGGTGGAAAACAATATTTCACTGGAACAGGTGATTGACCGCACAAAATTTATCGCCGATGTGCATCCGGCATTCTGGGCGTGGTTACGCGCCGAACTGGATACCGCGAAGCAAAAAGGCTGGCTGCACTGATAAAAAAGGCCGGTTGTGTTACCACAACCGGCCTTTTCTTTATCGTTTACCGGTCACTCGTAATCACTCATCGGTGCGCAGGAGCACTGAAGGTGACGGTCACCGTAAACATCATCCAGCCGTTTAACCGTCGGCCAGTATTTGTTATCACGCGTTGCCTGTGTCGGGAATACCGCCACTTCACGGCTGTACGGGTGTGACCACTCCGCTGCCAGTTCAGTCTGGATATGCGGGGCATTCACCAGCGGGTTATCTTCCGCTGTCCACTCGCCGCTGCCGACCCGCTCCATCTCCGCACGAATGCCCAGCATGGCATCAATAAAGCGATCCAGCTCCGTCTGACTTTCGGATTCTGTCGGCTCAACCATCAGTGTGCCGGCGACCGGGAACGACATGGTCGGTGCATGGAAACCGTAATCAATCAGACGCTTGGCAATATCCATCTCCGTAATACCAAACTTCGCTTTCAGCGGACGGATATCCAGAATACATTCATGCGCCACATAGCCGTTACGACCGGTATAAAGTACATCGTAAGCCGATTTCAGCCGTGCTGCGATATAGTTGGCATTCAGGATCGCCACCTGACTGGCCTGACGCAGCCCCTGAGCCCCCATCATGCGGATATACATCCAGCTGATCGGCAAAATGGAGGCACTGCCGAACGGAGCGGCAGAGACCGCGCCCTGAGAGGTCAGCAGCTCAGAAGTGACAATGGTGTGTCCCGGCACAAACGGTGCCAGGTGTTTTTTCACACCAATCGGCCCCATGCCCGGTCCGCCGCCGCCGTGCGGAATACTGAAGGTTTTGTGCAGGTTAAGGTGAGAAACATCCGCGCCGATAAAGCCCGGTGTGGTCACGCCGACCTGTGCGTTCATGTTCGCGCCGTCCAGATAGACCTGGCCGCCGAATTCATGAATAATATCACAGACTTCCCGCACACCTTCTTCATACACCCCGTGGGTGGACGGATAGGTGATCATCACACAGGACAGGTTTTCGCTGTGCTGTTCTGCTTTCGCCCGTAAATCCGCCAGGTCAATATTACCGTCTTCATCACAGGCCACCACCACGACTTCCATCCCCGCCATATTGGCCGAGGCCGGGTTAGTACCGTGCGCGGACTGCGGGATCAGACAAATAGTGCGGTGTCCTTCACCTTTACTTTCCTGATAGCGGCGGATAGTCACCAGCCCGGCATATTCCCCCTGTGCGCCGGAGTTCGGCTGCATACACATGGCGTCATAACCGGTCAGCAGCACCAGCCAGCGGGAAAGCTGTTCTATCATCACATGATAGCCCTGCGCCTGCTCCGGCGGGCAGAACGGGTGCATATTACCGAATTCCGGCCAGGTGATCGGGATCATCTCCGCAGCCGCATTCAGTTTCATGGTGCAGGAGCCGAGCGGGATCATCGCCTGATCCAGCGCCAGGTCTTTGCGGGCCAGGCTGTGCAGGTAGCGCATCATATCCGTTTCGCTGTGATAGCTGCGGAAGTTCGGATGCTTCAGAATTTCCCCTTCGCGGCGCAGCGCGGCAGGAATAGATTCAGAAGATGCGGCAACCTGTACATCCAGCGCATCGATATCCCACTGTGCTTCCTGTCCGGTCAGTACCGTGTACAGATTTTCCAGACACTCACGCTGTGTGGTTTCGCTCAGGGTGACCGCAACGGCACCCGGCAGATCGGTACGCAGGTTGATGCGCGCGGCTTTGGCACGGGCCAGAACGGCTGCTTTGTCCTGCACTTCAATCGTCAGGGTATCAAACCAGGTGGTATTACGCAGACGCAAACCCGCATCTGTCAGCGCTTTCGCCAGTATATCGGTCAGGCGGTGAATACGACCGGCAATCCGTTTCAGACCTTCCGGCCCGTGGTAGACCGCATACATCCCGGCGATATTCGCCAGCAGAACCTGAGAGGTACAGATATTGGAGTTCGCTTTTTCACGGCGGATATGCTGTTCGCGGGTTTGCAGTGCCAGGCGCAGTGCGCGGTTACCGGCGGCATCAATGGATACCCCGATAAGACGGCCCGGCATCGCACGTTTGTAAGCATCACGACAGGCAAAGAAGGCAGCATGCGGGCCGCCGTAACCCATCGGCACACCAAAACGCTGGGCAGAGCCGAAGACAATATCCGCGCCCTGTTTACCCGGTGCTTCCAGCAGGACCAGCGCCATAATATCGGCTGCCACACTGGTGATCACCTGACGCTGATGTAACTGTGCCAGTAAGTCACGGTAATCATGGATCTGCCCGCCGGTGCCGGTCTGCTGCAACAACACACCAAACACATCATCGTAATCAAGGGCTTTTTCCGCGCTATCGATGGTCAGTTCAAAACCGAAGTATTCAGCGCGGGTGCGGATCACATCCAGGGTTTGCGGATGTACATCATCTGCAATAAAAAAGCGGTTGGCATTTTTTTTCTTGCTGACGCGCTTCGCCATCGCCATCGCTTCCGCTGCTGCGGTCGCTTCATCCAGCAGTGAGGCGGATGCCAGCTCCAGACCGGTCAGGTCGATAGTCACCTGCTGGAAATTCAGCAGTGCTTCCAGGCGGCCCTGGGAGATTTCCGGCTGATACGGTGTATACGCGGTATACCAGCCCGGATTTTCCAGCAGATTACGTAAAATTACCGGCGGCAGAATGGTCGGTGTATAGCCCTGGCCGATGTAAGACGTAAACTGCTGATTCAGCCCGGCAATGGTTTTCAGTTCTGCCAGCGCATCCTGTTCGGTTGCCCCTTCACCCACGGCAGGCGGGATATCCAGCTGAATATCATCCGGGACAATATGGCGGGTAAGATCTTCAAGTGACGCCGCACCGACTGTTTTCAGCATATGCAGCTGCTGTTCAGGGGATGCGCCGATATGACGGCGGATAAATTCGCCGCGATTTTCAAGCTGAGTTAACGTTTGAGTCATCGTTCTCCGGTTCCTGACATTGTCTGATTCAATAAAAACCCGAAAAAAAACCCTGTTTGCTCACAAACAGGGTTCCGCAATCCGTCAGTCTTGTTCTTCAGCCTGCAGTTCTGCGTATTTGGCTGCGTCCATCAGACCGGCAAACTCATCCGGATCCGCGATTTTAATGCGGATCATCCAGCCGCCTTCATACGGCTCGCTGTTGACCAGTTCCGGGCTGTCTTCCAGTGCTTCGTTCACGGCGATAACGGTACCGGTCACCGGCGCATACAGATCTGATGCCGCTTTTACCGACTCAACAGTACCGAATGCTTCACCAAATGTGATTTCATCACCGACTTCCGGTAATTCAACAAACACCACATCGCCCAGCAGTTCCTGCGCGTAATCGGTGATCCCTGCCACATACTCATCACCACTCTCATGGCGAACCCACTCGTGATCTTCTGTGTATTTCAGATTCTCAGGTATATTACTCATCGCCAACGGCTCCTGTTATCGGGTTTCTCAAAATTTAACAATAAAAAATAGTTATTCAGACCAGGGCTTTGCCGTTACGGACAAACCCCGGTTTCACGACCTCAACAGGCACTTCACGGTTGCGTACCTGCACAATAGCGGTATTGCCGATCCCCTGCGGGACACGGGCCAGCGCGATACTGAACCCCAGTGACGGCGAGAAGGTTCCGCTGGTGATAACGCCGGTCTGTAATTTGCCGAGCTCATCAGTAAAGCGGACTTCCATACCGGCACGCAGCACACCTTTTTCGCGCATCACCAGTCCGACCTGTTTTTCAGTGCCGTCACGGCGGAATTTTTCCAGTGCCTCACGGCCGATAAATTTCCGGTCTTCCGGCTGCCAGGCAATCGTCCAGCCCATATTCGCCGCCAGCGGATTGATGGTTTCATCCATCTCCTGGCTGTAAAGATTCATACCTGCTTCAAGACGTAAGGTATCCCGCGCCCCTAACCCTGCCGGTTTCACTCCGGCTGCCAGCAGTTTTTTCCACAGGTCAGCGGCCTGCTCTGCGGGCAGCGCGATTTCATAACCTTCCTCGCCGGTGTACCCGGTGGTGGCAATGAAATAATCCCCGCTCTGCACGCCGTAAAACGGTTTCATCCCCGCGACGGCGGCTTTTTGTTCCGCAGTCAGCAGTGTCGCGACTTTTTCTTTGGCATGCGGCCCCTGAACAGCAATCATCGCCAAATCATCACGGACTGTCATCTCAGCCGCAAAGTTTTTGCGATGTTCGTCAATCCACGCCAGATCTTTTTCACGGGTGGCGGAGTTCACCACCAGCCGGTAAAAGTCATCCGCAAAGTAATAGACGATAAGATCGTCGATCACACCGCCGGACGCATTGAGCATCCCGGTGTACAGTGCTTTGCCTTTTTCGGTGAGTTTTGCCACATCATTGGCGAGAAGATAACGGAGGAACTGCTGACATTGCGGACCATGAAAGTCCACGATTGTCATATGGGAAACATCGAACATACCGGCGTCATTGCGGACATTGTGGTGCTCTTCGATCTGGGAGCCGTAGTGCAGCGGCATCATCCAGCCGTGGAAATCCACCATTTTTGCCCCGCAGGCAACGTGCTCACCGGACAGTGGTGTGTGTTGTGCCATTCTATCCCCTTTCAGTCAGACATAGTGCGCAGCGTGTACCGCGCAAACGATACCCTTTTCCTGACGTTATCACCGAATCACAAACGTAACCATAAGAAAAAATTGTGACCGTGTACGCGGACGGAAAAATACGAGCCGTCAGTATGCAGATTTTTCATCTGTCATTCTGAGCCCTGAGGCGCAAAAAAGGATTAACAGGTGATAGTTTTGAATTAAGCGGCGGGAATGCACTAAAACACCGGTCTGATCGACCGGTTAATTTTTAGTGCATTATGAATAAAACTAATGTGAAAAAAGCCCTTAAATTAGATTTTTTCAGCTGATGCCGGTTTCGGTTCACGCAGCCAGTCCGGTATATCACTCAGTCCGCGGGCATGGCGCAGCAGAGCCGGTTTTACGCCCGGCAGTGTGTCCGCCAGCACCAGACCGACATCACGGACCAGCTTTTTCACCGGATTGTTGCCGTCGAACAGCTCACGGAAACCCTGCATCCCGGCCAGCATCATTGCGGCACTCTGCTTGCGGCGGCGCTCAAAACGGCGCAGCCAGAAATAGTTGCCGATATCTTTGCCTTCCGCGGTCAGACGGCGGATTTCGCCAATCAGTTCCGCCACATCCATAAAACCGAGGTTAACCCCCTGTCCGGCCAGCGGATGAATGGTATGAGCGGCATCGCCCAGCAGCGCCAGACGCGGTGCGGCAAACTGACGGGCATAGCGCCCGGTCAGCGGGATCGCCCGCCGCTCACTGACCACTTCACACAGCCCGAGACGCAGATCAAACGCCGCTGCCAGTTTATGGTTAAACGCAGCCTCATCCAGATCCAGACAGTGTTGTGCTGTCAGTCCGGGCAGAGACCAGACAATTGAGCAGTGATGTGCATCCGGCAGCGGCAGAAATGCCAGAATGCCGTCGCCGTGGAAAACCTGACGCGCCACATTCTCATGCGGCAACGCTGTGCGGATGGTGGCGACCAGCGCGTGATGCTCATAATCCCAAAACGAAACCGGGATATCCGCATGCTGGCGCAGCCAGGAATTTGCCCCGTCTGCCCCCGCCACTAAGCGGGTAGTGAGCATGTCGTCATTTTCCAGGGTGATAAAGGCATCGTTTTCACCCCACACCACCTGACGGATTTGTGTTCCGGTGAGCAGCATCACATCAGACAGTGTCTGCACCCGCTCCCAGAGCGCATTGCGGATCACATCGTTCTCAATGATATGACCGAGGTGTTCACAATGGGCTTCCGCCGCGCTGAACGCGATACGACCAAAGCTGTCGTTATCCCACACTTCCATGCCCTGATACGGTGCTGCGCGTTTTGCCAGAATATCCTGCCAGACACCCAACCGCCCCAGTAAGCGCTCACTGGCACTGTTGATGGCGGAGACCCGGACAGCAAACGGTGCCTGCGGATCAAAACGGGTATCCGGTGCCTGCTTTTCAATCACGGCAATGCGCAGCCCGCAGCCGTGCAGACCACAGGCCAGTGCCAGCCCGACCATGCCGCCACCGGCAATTACCACATCATATGACTGCATTGTTTATCCTCTTTCCGTGGCGGTATTACGCGGCTGCGCGACCCAGCCGAGTGTCTGTTTTGCCAGCCGGTTGCGCAGAAACGGCAGCATTTCCATTGCCATCAGACCGGCATTCCGTCCGGCGGCCAGCGGGAAGCAGCGATTGGAGAAAAGGCGCACCAGGCTGTCGGTCAGGGTCATTGTCGCCTGCCGGTCAGCCTCGCGGGCGGCCTGATAGTGCATCAGCACACGGTACTGACCAATATCTTCCTGTGATAAAAACGCCTGACTGATAACCTCCGCCAGTGCCATCACATCACGCATGCCCAGGTTAAACCCCTGGCCGGCGATTGGATGGAGTGTCTGCGAAGCGTTACCCACCAGCGCCAGGCGGTGGGAAATCTGAGCGTGCGCGGCACTCAGGGTCAGCGGATAACAGTGACGGGCACCGGCAGTGACGATTTTACCCAGCTGCCAGCCAAAGGCTTTCTGCAATTCGCGGCAGAAGGTCTCATCATCCCATTCATGCACGGCTTCCGCATGCTCTGCACGGTGACACCAGACCAGCGAACTGCGCCCTTCTGTCATCGGCAGCATAGCCAGCGGCCCCTGTGGCGTAAAACGCTCAAACGCCCGCCCCTGCGGATCCAATTCCGTCATCACATTGGCGATCACCGCCACCTGCTCATACGGGGTATCCGTCCACTGCATACCGCATTGTTGTGCAACCGCAGAGTGACTGCCATCCGCCGCGATAAGAATCTGCCCGTTCAGTGTTTTGCCGCTGTCCAAATGAACACTGACCGAGTCCATCGTGCGGGTAATATTTTTTACGCTGTCAGGACAATACAATGTGACATTTTCTGCTTTTGCCAGTTCGGCAAACAAGGTTTGCCCGGCATCATACAGCTCAATCACCTGTCCGAGCGCATCAATATCATAATCACCGGCGGTAATATTCACACAGCCGGTATGCCCCTGATCAGACACATGCACCCGGGTAATCGGCGCCGCATGCGCTTTCAGTGCGGACCACAGCCCGATTTTTTCCAGCCGCTGACAGGTACCGTACGCCAGGGCAATCGCCCGCGCATCAAACCCCGGATGATGGTCATCCGGTAATCTGGCTTCCGCCAGTGCAACGGGAAGCCTGCCGTGACTGAGGCGGGAAAGCGCCAGCGCCAGTGTTGCGCCGGTCATTCCGCCCCCGGTGATTATCACACTCATTAATTATTCAGCCTGTTTTGCCTGCGCCATCAGCGCTTCAATATCATCTGCGGTTTTGACCACTGATGCGGTCAGGTTTTCGTTTCCGTCCGCCGTGATGACAATATCATCCTCAATACGGACACCAATGCCGCGATATGCCTCCGGCACATCCGCATCCGGCGCGATATACAGCCCCGGTTCGATGGTCAGCACCATGCCCGGCTCCAGGATACGGTCGCGGTCTGTACCGTAATGACCGACATCATGCACATCCAATCCTAACCAGTGGCTGAGACTATGCATGAAAAAGGCGCGGTATGCTTTGGTCTCGATCAAATGCGGGACATCCCCGGTCAGTAAGCCGAGTTTTACCAGCCCTTCCGTCATGATTTCCACCACGCGATCTGTCACCTCTGCAATGGAAGTACCGGGGCGGTAGAGTTCAAGAGAGACATTCAGGGTTTCCAGCACCAGATCATAGATTTCACGCTGTTCTTTGCTGAATTTACCGTTCACCGGGAAGGTGCGGGTGATATCCCCGGCATAGCCTTCAATTTCACATCCCGCGTCGATCAGCACCAAATCGCCGTCTTTCATCCGGCATTCGTTTTCGGTGTAATGCAGAATGCAGCCGTTCTCGCCGCTGCCGACAATGGTGTTATAGGACGGGAAGCGCGCGCCGTTACTGACAAACTCGTGTTCAATTTCGCCCTGTAACTGGTATTCGTACATACCCGGACGGCATTTTTCCATCGCGCGGGTGTGTGCCAGTGCGCTGACTTTCCCGGCCCGGCGCATGATGTCCAGCTCCGCCGGGGATTTAAACAGACGCATTTCATGGACAATCGGCCGCCAGTCAATAATGGTGCCCGGCGCAGAAAGGTTACGGCGGCTGCCGCGGCGCAGTGTGTCAAGGGCATTAAAGACGATAGTATCGGCATACGCCATTTCGCCCTGCGCAAAATAGAGGGTATCGAGGCCGTTCAGCAGCTGACAGAGCTGTTCATTAATCTCATCAAACGGCAGAGCGCGATCCACACCCAGTTTTTCCGGTGCCGCGTCCTGGCCGAGACGGCGTCCGAACCAGATTTCTGCGGTCAGATCACGCACACGGTTAAACAATACACTGTGGTTATGGGTTTCATCACTTTTAATCAGTACCAGTACCGCCTCCGGCTCACTGAAGCCGGTCAGGTAGAGAAAATCACTGTGCTGACGGTAGGGATACTCACTGTCCGCATTACGCTGTGCCGGGGGTGCCGCAAAGAAAACCGCCGCACTGGCAGGTGCCATTTTTTCCAGCAATGCCTGACGGCGTGAGATAAATTCGTGTTTATTCATACCCTCTTTCCTTGTACGTGTGATGATTCAGAAATCTGATAGTTCAGTGTGCCGCAGATTGTCCGCTGCGGACAGATTCAGATATATCAGTGTAATGTCGGTTTCTGTTCCGGCGCATCAGCCTTTTGTGCGCTGCGCGGTTTCGCCAGCGAGATATAGCACAGTTGTACCGCAACGCGGACATACTCGATCACTTCTTCCAGCGCGTCATCCAGCTCTTCGGCATCTTCTGCCTCATCATAGCCCAGCATGCCGATTTCCCGCAGATCAGTCACAATTTCTTTGACTTCCTTGCGATCACTGAATTTCGGATCCGCCACACCCAGACCTAATAAGAAGTGATTGACCCAGCCTGCCAGCTCATCGGCCCGGGCAAACACACCCGCCTCATCATCAGGCAGCAGTAAATTAAACTGACATTCGGTATCATCAAGCAATTCAAATGTGGTATTAAAGAGAGCGCGCAGCGGCTGTGCCAGAACCTGTGAAAACGCCATGCCTTCGTTGGTCAGGTCATGAATCAGCGCCATCCAGCTCTCATCTGTGTTACCGCCGCAGAGCAGACCCGTGATCAGGCCGTGCATCTCTGACGCGCTCATGGCGACGGCCTGCTGACGCAAAAGTTCATCAAGTGTTTTAAAATCGGGCAGTGTTTTATCCGGAGTCATTATTTTGCTCACCAGTCGGGTTTCAGTTCATGATATGCTACCATCAAGAGGCGCCGCTGTACCAGATAAGGGCTGCGGCCTGCTGCTATAACGTACACAATTCACGTCACACAGGATAATATCCTGTTGCAGAACCAAAGGAAGATTTCATGTCTGCACAACCCGTTGATATCCAGATATTCGGGCGTTCCATGCGCGTTAATTGTCCACCGGAACAAAGAGAAGCTCTGCTCGCTTCTGCTGCGGAGCTTGAACAACGGTTACAGGACCTGAAAGAACGCAGCCGGGTGTCCAACACAGAACAGCTCGTTTTTATCGTCGCGCTAAACATCTGTCACGAACTGACACAAGAAAAATTGAAAACGCGCGATTATGCCTATAACATGGAACAAAAGATAAAACTGTTACAGCAGACTATCGAGCAGGCGCTGCATGACCAAACCCGTATCACGGAGCGCCAGGTAACACCTATTGAATAAAATTGTTTAGAAATCAGTCACTAGACAAAAAAATTTCGAAATTAGGTTGCAATCTCCGCCTGATTTCATACAATGAGTTTAAGAACAGCGTTACACAACGTTCACAAAATTCTCTGAGATGTTTGTCTGCGGGTCAGTCCCCTGAGCCGATATTGATACAGACAGAATGTGGTGATTTGTCACCGGTGAGCATACCTGATTCGTTCAGGCAGCCTAATGGAAGCAACACCGCGTTCACCTTGAACCAAGGGTTCAAGGGTTACAGCCTGCGACGGCATCTTGGAGACCTCCCTCTTCTTTATCGCCTGATATTTCGCTGATTTCACTATGACTCATGACCCGTTGTTACAAGCGCGGCATCATCTGCGTCAGTTAATCCGCAACAAACGCCGTGCGCTGACACTTCAGCAGCAAAGCACTGCAGCGCAAAACCTTGTTCAGCAAATCATTCATCACCCCGATATACACCGCGCCAATAATATTGCCCTGTTTCTCTCTTTTGATGGTGAGATTGATACCGGTCCGCTGACAGAGTGGCTGTGGTCACAGGGAAAACAGGTATTTTTGCCTGTTCTTCACCCGTTCAGCCGCCATCATCTGTTATTCCTCGCTTATCGCCCTGATACCCCGCTGATTAAAAACAAGTTTTCAATTTCAGAACCGGCATTGGATGTCACACAGGTATTGCCGCCGCAGGAACTGGATATGATGTTTATTCCGCTGGTTGCGTTTGATGAAAAAGGAGAGCGTCTCGGGATGGGCGGCGGTTTTTATGACCGAACCCTGGCGGGCTGGCAGAAGAAAGGATTTTACCCGGTGGGGCTGGCGCATGATTGTCAGCTGGTTGATGAACTTCCCGCCGCACAGTGGGATGTCCCGCTGCCGGAAGTGATCACACCATCACGCCGCTGGTTGTGGCCGGAACATAAATAAATCAGTATAAACAATCAGATAAATAAATAATTCATCTGAAGCTGACAGCGATAGCGGTTAACGGGCAAAAACGAAAAGTCGCGGTAAACACATCCGTGTGCGCTCAGGCGCGTCATCCATGACGCGCATGCTTTTCGTTTCATTTGCCCGTTAACCGCAGAGCAATCACCGCTCTCAGAACAACAGACGCGCTCTGATAGTTCCCGGCAGCGCTTTCAGCTGCAGCAGAACATCATCCGCTTCGTCTTTGTTATTCGCCACAATATCGATCACCACATAGCCCAGATCACCCGCCGTCCGCAGATACTGCGCCGCGATATTAATACCGCGATCAGTAAAGACCTGGTTGATGCTGGTCAGCAGTCCCGGGCGGTTTTCGTGGATGTGCAGCAGACGGTTGGCATTCTGGCCGTGCACCGGCAGAGATACTTCCGGGAAGTTGACCGCCGAGAGCGTCGAGCCGTTATCAGAGTATTTCGCCAGCTTACCGCCGACCTCAAACCCGATATTTTCCTGTGCTTCCTGGGTGGAGCCGCCGATATGCGGGGTAAGAATGACATTATCAAACCCAATCAGCTCAGAAATAAACGGATCCGCCGGGTCATTGTTCGCTGCCGGTTCAGACGGGAACACATCCACCGCCGCACCGGACAGATGTTTTGATGCCAGCGCCTGACTCAGTGCCGGGATATCGACCACCGTACCGCGTGAGGCGTTGATAAAAATCGCCCCCGGTTTCATCAGTTCAAACTCCTGTTTACCAATCATATTTTTGGTGGATTCCGTTTCCGGCACATGCAGCGTGACCACGTCACTCATATTCAGCAGTTCAGACAGATGACGTACCTGAGTGGCATTACCAAGCGGCAGTTTGTTTTCGATATCGTAAAAATAGACATCCATCCCGATGGATTCCGCCAGGATCCCCAGCTGTGTCCCGATATGACCGTAACCGATAATCCCCAGTTTTTTTCCGCGCGCCTCGTAGCAGCCTTTCGCCTGTTTGTCCCAGATACCACGATGGGCTTTGGCATTGGCTTCCGGAATACGGCGCAGCAGCAGTAATAACTGGCCCAGCACCATCTCAGCCACGGAACGGGTGTTTGAGAATGGCGCGTTAAAGACCGGGATACCGCGTTTTGCCGCAGCATCGAGATCAACCTGGTTCGTTCCGATACAGAAACAACCGACAGCGACCAGTTTTTCCGCGCAGGCAAAAATCTCTTCCGTCAGTTGGGTACGGGATCGGATACCGATAAAGCGTGCATCACGGATCGCTTCTTTTAATTCTTCCGTGGATAATGCACCTTTATGATATTCAATATTTGAATAACCCGCTGCTTTCAGACTGTCTACCGCACTCTGGTGTACGCCTTCCAATAGCAGAAATTTAATTTTATCTTTTTCCAGTGATACTTTTACCATGACCCTGCCTTTTGTTAAGTTCCCGAAATGTCCTGTCCTCACATCAAAATAACAAAAAATAACGTCTCCGCAATACACGCTCCTGTATAAGTCACAGAACAAGTCACAGGGAAAAAGCCGGTTTACAGAAGAAAATGAAAAAATGCCGCTGAGCGCTGATATTTTGGCCATATCAAAGACAAAATTGTGATATATATCACCGAAATTTATGATTTAAAAAAAATAAAAAAAGGAACCGTTTCCGGTTCCTTATTCAGCATCTGAATATGACAGATATCGTACTGATTTATTTAATGGTTTTTACGCCATCCTGAGTTCCCATCAGCACCACGTCGGCACCACGGTTAGCAAATAAACCGACAGTCACCACACCGGCGATCCCGTTGATTTTATTTTCCAGCTCAACCGGGTTCAGGATTTCCAGATTGTAGACATCCAGAATCACGTTGCCGTTATCCGTCACCACATTCTGACGGTATTCCGGCTGACCGCCGAGTTTGACCAGTTCACGTGCCACATAAGAACGCGCCATCGGGATCACTTCCACCGGCAGCGGGAATTTACCCAGAATATCAACACGCTTGCTTTCATCCACGATACAAATGAATTTCTTCGCGATAGCCGCCACAATTTTCTCGCGGGTCAGTGCCGCACCGCCGCCTTTGATCATATTCATGTGGTGGTCGATTTCATCCGCACCATCGACATACACATCCAGGCTGTCCACATCATTGCAGTCCAGCACCGGAATGCCGTAGCTTTTCAGTTTTTCGGTTGAGACCACTGAGCTGGATACCGCGCCGTCAATCTGGCCTTTCATGGTTGCCAGTGCATCAATAAAGTGAGATGCGGTGGACCCGGTGCCCACACCGACAATGGTGCCCGGCTTCACGAATTCTAATGCCGCCCAGCCAACCGCTTTTTTTAATTCATCCTGAGTCATGTTATTGCCTTTTCATCGTCATCCTATGCCACCGGCATAGCCCGTGATAATTATAGCAATTATTTCTCCCCCGGAATGCGAATTATGGCATATTGTGAATGACTTATAAAAAAGAGGAGAAAACCGCCATGAGACGACCGGATTATCGTGCCCTGCAGGCGCTGGACGCTGTTATCCGTGAGCGTGGTTTTGAGCGGGCTGCGCAGAAACTTTGTATTACCCAGTCTGCCGTTTCGCAGCGTATCAAACAGCTGGAAAATCTGTTCGGGCAGCCGCTGCTGGTGCGTACCGTGCCGCCGCGTCCGACCGAAGAAGGCCAGAAGCTGCTCGGCCTGCTGCATCAGGTGGAATTACTGGAAGCGGAATGGCTGGGGGATGATGCGGGGAATATTGAGCCGCCGCTGATCTCTCTGGCGGTCAACGCCGACAGCCTCGCGACCTGGCTGCTCCCGGCACTGCGCCATGTTCTGGCGGATCTGTCTATCCGGCTGAATATTCAGGTGGAAGATGAATCGCGGACACATGAACGCCTGCGGCGCGGGGAAGTGGTCGGTGCGGTCAGTATTCAGCCGCGTCCGCTGCCCGGCTGTCTGGCGGATCAGCTTGGTGCGCTGGATTACCTCTTTGTCGCCTCACCGGAATTTGCCGCCCGTTATTTTCCTGACGGTGTCAGCCGCAGTGCCCTGCTGAAAGCACCGGCTGTGGCGTTTGATTATCTCGATGATATGCACATGGCCTTTTTGCAGACCAATTTTGACCTCGCTCCCGGCAGTGTGCCGAGCCACGTGCTCAATTCCTCGGAAGCGTTTGTACAGCTGGCAAAACAGAGTTCGGCCTGTTGTATGATCCCGCATTTGCAGATTGCGGATGAGCTGGAACGGGGAGAGTTGCTGGATCTGACACCGGGGCTGTTTCAGCGCCGGATGCTGTACTGGCACCGGTTTGCGCCGGAAAGTGCCACCATGCGCCGGGTGACTGACGCCCTGCTGAAACACGGGCGTCAGACCTTACGGCAGGAACCGCCTGAAACGGATTAACGTTTCAGTTCAAACACAACATCCACCTGATCGCGGAAATCAATAGTCTGCTGTTCATAGGTTTCATCCGCTGATACTGCTGCCGGTGCATTGGCAGCCAGCATCATTTTACCACGCGCCATCACCGGAACCGGCTGTGGTGCGTTATAACCGATGCTGTAAACGGCACCCAGCTCAGTACCAAAGCCTTTTGCCACGGATTTAGCCTGTGAAATCGCATCTGAAATCGCTTTCTGGCGTGCTTCTTCGCGGTATTTCTCCGGATTATTCACCCCGAACTCCACGGCACTGATATCATTCAGGCCGCTTTTCAGCGCACCGTCGAGCAATGTATTCAGCTTGTTCAGGTCATGCACTTTTACCGTGACAGAGCGGGAGGCGTTATAGCCACGGATAACGGACTCTTCTTTCTCTTTGTCATAGACATAATCCGGACTGGTACTGATATTAGCCGCATTAATGTCTTTCTTTTCAATTCCCTGCGCTTTCAGGAAATCAAAATACTGCGCCACACGTTTATCTGCCTGTGCTTTGGCGGCTGACGCCTCTTTTTCCTTTACGGTCACATTGATAGTCAATGTCGCCATATCAGGCTCAGCCTGGATCACCGCGCTGCCGGAGGTTGAAATATGCGGGCCTGCCGGGGTTTCCGCTGCCTGAACCACAGCCGTGTAACTTCCCAGGGCAACCATCGCGGCAAGAGCAAGAGATTTCAGTTTCATATTTCCTCCTTCTGTTTTAAACCGGTCACATAACAGGATGTTATGCCGGAATTCATAACACTATCACACTCCGGCAAAACAATATTTCGGATTAATAAGAAATATTCAATCCTTTTAAGGCTAATTGTATCGCGATATACCACATCACCGAACCGACAAACAGATTGATAATCCGCTGTGATACCGGCTTTTGCAGCACCGGAGAGAACCAGGCCGCCAACAGCGCCAGGCCGAAGAACCACAATACGGAGGCACAGACCGCCCCGGCAGTGAACCAGATCCGCATATCGGAACCGAGCTGCCCGCCGATGCTGCCCAGCACCACAAAGGTGTCCAGATAAACATGCGGATTCAGCCAGGTAACATCCACCAGCGTCATAATCACCCGCCAGCGGCTGCGGACCACCTGCTCCTGCATGGTCAGCGCGGTATCAGCGGTAAAGACTGCCCGCAGGGCGCCCCAGCCGTACCACAGCAAAAACGCCACGCCGCCCCAGGTGACCAGTGCCATCAGCCACACTGACCGGCTCAGCAGCGCACTGCCGCCGAAGACCCCGGCCGTGATCAGTAAAACATCACTCAGCGTGCATAAAAATGCACTCATCAGATGATACTGTTTGCGACTCCCCTGCTGTAATACAAATACGTTTTGCGGTCCGAGCGGCAATATCATTGCCGCACCGAGTAATAACCCCTGAAAATATGTCGATAACATGCAAAAAATCCCGATAATTATTCAATCCACGCCGGATGGAATGAATATTACCGGGATTTCAGTATTAGTGAAATTAATACCATTAATGGACCATTACTGCGGCTAATAACATACAGAGCAATGTGGTCAGATCCACTCCCAGACCAGACGCACCGGTGTGCCGAGACATTCACTCACACGACGGATAATTTCGTCACGCCCGTTATCCATGCAGACAATAAAACTGTTGTTATAACGGACGGTCAGCCCGTAACACGCGAAACCGCCGGTTTCATCGTAATCCATATCCGGAATAACAACCGGCGCACCGCAGCAGGGCGTATTGCGTGGTGTCAGCGCCGCAGAAATACGCGCCTGTCCGGTGACCGCAAAAATGGCATTCATTTGTGCGCCCCACCAGACGCCGGAAACCTGTTTACGGCAGACCGGACACAGCGGATAACGGAAATTTTCACTGCCGGACCAGAACATCACGTCCGGATCCGCCTGATGCATAATATCGTCAGCCGCCATCCATTCACTCAGATACTGCTCCGCAGCCTGTTGCTGCTCAGCATCCGGGATATAACTCAGTGTCTCAGGAATAAAATGAAGTAAATGCTCGCTCATCATAATCTCTCACAGTACGGCAAAAAAAAGCGGCACCCGAAGAGGCACCGCTGATAATATACACCTGTTACGCCTGTGTTTGCTGACTATTCTGATGCATATGCACATCAAGCTGCGGGAACGGAATGCCGATATTATGTTTATCCAGCGCGCGCTTGAAGTTTTCCAGCAGATCCCAGTTTACATCCATGAAATCACCGTTCTTCGTCCAGTAACGGACGATAAAATTCAGAGAAGACGGTGCCATTTCATTGAGGCGCACCACGATACCTTTCTCTTTCTGCACACGCGGATCAGCCGCGACGATCTCTGTCAGAATCTCTTTGACCTGATCAATATCCGCGTTGTACGCCACACCGACAATAATGTCACGGCGGCGATTCGGTTCACGGGTCACGTTAATAATATCGCCGGCAATGACTTTACCGTTCGGAATGACAATGATTTTATCATCGGCACTGCGCAGTGTGGTGGAGAAAATCTGTACATTCTGAACCGTTCCTTCTGACGCCCCGATAACCACATATTCCCCGGCACGGATAGGGCGGAAAATGACCAGCAGTACCCCTGCCGCGAGATTAGAAAGTGAACCCTGCAATGCCAGACCAACGGCCAGACCTGCCGCACCGAGTACCGCGATAACGGATGCTGTCTGTACGCCGAGACGCCCCAGTACCGCAATCAGTGTAAAGGCAATAACCGCATAGCGAACCATGGCGGACAGAAAATCAGAGACGGTGACATCCACACCGCGCATCGACAGCAGGCGGGAAACCGCTTTAGCGGCCATTTTCGCCACAAACAGACCGACAATCAGGGTCAGCACAGCAGCCACAATATTTACCGCATATTCCAGCAGTAATGCCTGATTGTTTGCCAGCCAGCCGGTCGCCTGATTCAGGCCGTCCGTCAGAATTTGTTCATTCATTCATCCACCTCATAAGTTATCGGAAATAAAGAAAACAATATTGTTGCAATAACCGACCGATTATCGCCTCAGGTAAAGAACTACTGGTTTATATTACCGTAACAAATAAAAATTTCAGAATAAAAATTCTCAGCCCTGCCCGCCGGTCACAATAAATTTACGATAATTTTCCAGTAAAATCATAAAGTCAGCTGTTCCGCAGAACGCAATACTTTCATTATCGTAATAACTCATGCCTTCATCCGGTTCATCCGTTTCAAAGGTAATCTGATTCGCGTTAATCATGATTTCCTCATCATCCATCAGCAAAGTGTATTCATGGCCCACCCGCTGCCATTGCTGTTCCCGCCCTTTAATACTGTCAAATGCCACGGTTACCTCATCAATTACCGAGAGATCCCCTTTCACTTCTTCATTCAGCCAGTGACCGATCGCTTCGTGATCCATTGACAGCTTAACTATCACGTTCCCGTCGATCCCGAGGGAAAATTCATAATCCATCGCTGTATACCTCTTGTTAATGCTTTACCGCTGTCACGTATGCAACACCTGCTCTTATTTTAGCGGGTTATCCGTGATTGAGATATATCCCGTCGCCCGGTACGGGTTACCCGGCGGAAAATATCAGTCAACCGTCAGGAATACAGTACCGGATCAGTCTGAAAACATCTCTGCCCGTTATATCGTAATGATAAAAAAACGAACGCTCCCGGGAACGTCCGCTCTGATATCAATCAGTCATGCTACGGTTATATACGGGTACGGCACATATAGAGATTCAGATTGATTTGTTTACCATAAAAAATATCTGAAACTGATTTCATCACATGACTCATTGAGTCCGACTCCCCCTTGTTCATGCTAATCAGTGTATTGCCGCTTTCTTTTGCCAGCCCGGCGTAATCGGTATTCTCTTCATTACCCTGAGTGATGACGTATCCCTCGATACGTTCACCATGATGATGACGCTCTGTGACAGGAAACTGCCCTTTTGCCAGCAGGAGGATATCATCCATATGCCCATTCAGTGCCTTTCCTTTATCAGTATAGAAACCAAGCGATATACCGTCAGGAATGGTATTTTTTTCGAATAACGCCTGTTCACCATGCGCGGCCAGATAAACCTCTGCTGACGCATTTTCAGGCACAAAGAGGTTAAAATGCCTGAACGCTATTTTTGTAACCTGATTATTCAGCTCTGTGATATCTGTAATGTCTGTTCTGATCAATTGATTTGTTGCCGTATCGAAGCGTAAATAAATACTGTTTTTACCGTCCGGCAACGTTTGTTTATAAAGATTTACTGAATGAATGAACGACAGTGATGTATTACTGATACCCTTTCCGGCAGGCATTAATGTTCCATCATCCGGATTAAAAAGGCAGGTAATACGGTTTTCGGCAGAGGTGCCGATATGAATAATGCGCCGTTCGGTACCGGTAAAAATGACCGGATGATATTGATTATTCTCTTTATAATAAAGATTAAAATCATAGTCAGAATAAATATTTTTCTGCCCGTTCACCTGAAATATTTCAGACTCACTCTTTGGTTCCGGTGTTAAGCGGCTTAAATCGACGTACCCCATTTTCTGTTCCGGAGCTGACCCGGTCTGTTGTTTCATGCTGCTGAGCGCATCACTCTTTCCCCAGATAAGTGATGTGATCTTTTCAAACAGCATAGTCATGTTTTCCAACAGAGTACTGCGCCATGATTTAAATGATGACAACACTTCAGATGTATTTTTCACGCTGTCAATTTTTGATGCAAAATCATGCATGCTACCGATAGCATCAGCTGCCGGCACAGTATTAACGTGTATTGTTTTTGTTGCGGCGGATATTACGGATACTGTCATCGTGCATTTCTCCCTCAAAAATAAAGGAGCTATTAATACACATCATTATCATTAACCACTACAATAAAACAAACATCAACTATTTGAATGGCAAAGAAATTCGGATGTAAAAAAAACGGATGCACATCTGAATGTGCACCCGTTTTATAAGGTCAGCAAATCACACCTGAGTCTGGAAAATCACACCATCCGCAACTTTGGTGTACTGATTCAGCTGGTCAAAGTTGAGGTAACGGTAGGTATCTTCTGCCGTCTCATCCACTTTATCCATAAAGGTCTGATACTCCGCCGGTGTCGGTAAACGCCCCAGCAGGGAAGCCACCGCCGCCAGTTCCGCAGAGGCCAGGTACACATCGGCACCGGTACCCAGACGGTTCGGGAAGTTACGGGTGGAGGTGGACACAACGGTTGAGTTATCCGCCACACGCGCCTGGTTACCCATGCACAGTGAACAGCCCGGGATCTCAACACGGGCACCGCTCTTACCGAAGATGCTGTAATAGCCCTCTTCTGTCAGCTGAGCAGCATCCATCTTGGTCGGCGGAGCCACCCACAGACGGGTCGGCAGCTGGCCTTTATGACTGTCGAGCAGTTTACCCGCCGCGCGGAAGTGCCCGATGTTAGTCATGCAGGAGCCGATAAAGACTTCATCAATTTTACTGCCTGCCACGTCAGACAGGAGGCGTGCATCATCCGGGTCATTCGGCGCACAGAGAATCGGCTCTTTGATCTCATTGAGGTCGATTTCGATCACCGCCGCATAGTCTGCATCCGCATCACCTTCCAGCAATTGCGGATCCGCCAGCCATTTTTCCATGCTCTGAATACGGCGCTCAATGGTACGGCGATCACCGTAGCCTTCCGCAATCATCCACTTCAGCAGAACGATGTTGGAATTGAGGTATTCTGTGATCGGTTCTTTATCCAGTTTGATGGTACAACCCGCCGCAGAGCGTTCGGCAGAGGCATCCGCCAGCTCAAACGCCTGTTCCACCTTCAGTGTCGGCAGCCCTTCAATTTCCAGGATGCGACCGGAGAAAATGTTTTTCTTCCCTTTTTTCTCCACTGTCAGCAGGCCCTGCTGAATAGCGTAATACGGAATCGCATGCACCAGGTCACGCAGTGTGATCCCCGGCTGCATTTTCCCTTTAAAGCGTACCAGTACCGATTCCGGCATATCCAGCGGCATCACGCCGGTCGCTGCCGCAAAGGCAACCAGACCGGAACCGGCCGGGAAGGAAATCCCGATAGGGAAACGGGTGTGAGAGTCACCACCGGTACCGACAGTATCCGGCAGCAGCATGCGGTTCAGCCAGGAGTGGATGATACCGTCTCCCGGACGCAGCGACACACCACCACGGTTCATAATGAAATCAGGCAGGGTGTGATGCGTGTTTACATCCACCGGCTTCGGATAAGCGGCTGTGTGGCAGAAGGACTGCATCACCAGATCCGCAGAGAAACCAAGACAGGCCAGATCTTTCAGTTCATCACGGGTCATCGGCCCGGTGGTATCCTGAGAGCCGACAGAGGTCATCTTCGGCTCGCAGTATTCGCCCGGACGGATACCCGCCACGCCGCAGGCACGACCGACCATCTTCTGAGCCAGCGAGAAACCGCGGCTGCTTTTCTCAACCGGTTTCGCCTGGCGGAAAATATCCGTATGCGGCAGACCAAGAGACTCGCGAGCTTTTGCAGTCAGGCCGCGACCGATAATCAGCGGGATACGGCCACCGGCGCGGACTTCATCCAGCAGCACATCGGTTTTCAGTTCAAATGTTGCCAGCAGTTCATTGGTGTCATGGTTGCGGATCTCACCTTTATACGGGTAAACATCAATCACATCCCCCATATTCAGATTACTGACATCCACTTCCACCGGCAGCGCACCCGCGTCTTCCATCGTGTTGAAAAAAATCGGGGCAATTTTGCCGCCCAGCACGATACCGCCGCCGCGCTTGTTCGGCACATACGGGATATCGTCCCCCATAAACCACAGCACAGAGTTGGTCGCGGATTTACGGGAAGAGCCGGTACCGACCACATCACCGACGTAGGCCAGCGGGAACCCTTTTTTGCTGAGCAGATCAATCTGATTAACCGGACCGATATTGCCCGGCTCATCCGGATCAATACCGTCACGCGGGTTTTTCAGCATCGCGAGAGCATGCAGCGGAATGTCAGGACGCGACCAGGCATCCGGTGCCGGTGACAGATCATCGGTATTCGTTTCACCGGAGACTTTAAAGACGGTGACGGTCAGTTTTTCCGCCAGTTGCGGGCGTTCCAGGAACCAGTCTGCATCAGCCCAGGACTGAATAATTTTCTGTGCATAGACATTACCGGCTTTCGCCTTTTCTTCCACATCATAGAAATTATCAAACATCAGTAAGGTATGAGAGAGGGCTTTGGCGGCGACCGGAGCCAGTTTTTCGTTATCGAGGGATTCAATCAGGGCATGAATATTATAACCACCCTGCATGGTGCCGAGTAATTCAACGGCTTTTTCAGCGGTGATCAGCGGTGAATGCGCTTCACCTTTTGCCAGCGCGGCCAGAAAACCGGCTTTCACATACGCGGCTTCATCAACACCCGGCGGTACACGGTTGGTAATCAGATCAACAAGAAACGCTTCTTCGCCTGCCGGCGGAGATTTCAGTAATTCGACTAACTCAGCAACCTGAGCGGCTTCCAATGGCTTAGGGGCGATCCCTTGTGCTGCACGTTCGGCAACGTGCCTGCGGTAATTTTCCAGCACGACGTACTCCTTGCTTTGTGTTTTTTATGAGTGCCCGGCAACGGGGTTTCAGCATATCAAAATTTAAACACATTGTTAATTCATTCACATTAAAGCAACATAAACAATTTGTGAGCTGAATAACATTAGTGAATTAAACTTGCTGCTTACCCGTTTCACCAGTGTTATGCCGTTTTAAACAGGAATCTGCACGATTATTGATTACGCCGGACATGCAAAAAACGGTCGTTTACATCGTTCAGCTGTACCGGGAACGGCGGTCAGCACGCTGAAATTATTAATATCTGAATAATACCGGTTTGTCTATGAATACACAGACGGGTACTGATGGCAGGGAATAAAAAAATCCGGCGCCAGAGGCAGCCGGATTTTTATTTTCAGCCGGGTAACAGCGCGGTTACCGGGTCAGCTGATTACTTTTTCTTTTTCGCTTTCGGATTCGGAAGGTCAGTGATGCTGCCTTCGTAAATCTCAGCCGCCATACCGATTGATTCGTACAGCGTCGGGTGAGCGTGAATGGTCAGAGCCAGATCTTCCGCATCACAACCCATTTCGATAGCCAGACCGATTTCACCTAACAGCTCGCCGCCGTTAGTACCGACAATCGCACCACCGATAACACGGTGAGATTCTTTGTCGAAAATCAGTTTAGTCATACCTTCGGCGCAGTCAGACGCGATTGCACGACCGGAAGCCGCCCACGGGAAGGTAGCTGTTTCGTAGCTGATACCCTTCTCTTTCGCTTCTTTCTCGGTCAGACCAACCCATGCCACTTCCGGTTCGGTGTAGGCAATAGATGGGATCACTTTCGGATCGAAGTAGTGTTTCAGACCGGAGATAACTTCAGCTGCCACGTGACCTTCGTGAACACCTTTGTGCGCCAGCATCGGCTGACCGACGATATCGCCGATAGCAAAGATGTGCGGCACGTTGGTGCGCATTTGTTTGTCAACGTGGATGAAACCGCGATCATCAACTTCAACACCGGCTTTATCAGCCGCCAGCAGTTTACCGTTAGGCGTACGACCGATAGCCACCAGAACCGCGTCATAACGCTGTGGTTCTGCAGGGCCTTTCTTGCCTTCCATTGTGACATAGATACCGTCTTCTTTGGCTTCAACGGCGGCCACTTTGGTTTCCAGCATCAGGTTAAACTTAGTGCTGATACGTTTGGTGAACAGTTTAACGATGTCTTTGTCTGCCGCAGGAATGACCTGGTCAAACATTTCAACAACATCAATCTCTGAACCCAGCGCATGGTATACGGTACCCATTTCCAGACCGATAATACCACCACCCATGACCAGCAGACGGCCCGGGACGGTTTTCAGCTGCAGTGCATCGGTTGAATCCCAGACTCGCGGATCTTCGTGCGGAATAAACGGCAGCTGGATCGGGCGTGAGCCCGCAGCAATAATCGCGTTGTCAAACGTGATGGTGGTTTTACCCTTCTCACCGTTGACTTCGATAGTATTCGCGCCGGTGAACTGACCGAGGCCATTCACAACAGTCACTTTACGGCCTTTCGCCATACCGGCCAGACCGCCGGTTAACTGAGAAATGACTTTCTCTTTCCACAGACGGACTTTATCGATATCAGTCTGCGGTTCGCCGAACACGATGCCGTGAGAAGCCAGCGCTTTCGCTTCTTCGATCACTTTAGCAACATGCAGTAATGCTTTTGACGGGATACAACCCACGTTCAGGCAGACACCGCCTAAGGTTGAATAGCGTTCAATCAGGACAGTTTCCAGACCTAAGTCAGCACAGCGGAAAGCCGCTGAATACCCTGCCGGGCCCGCACCAAGTACAACGACCTGGGCTTTAATTTCAGTACTCATCGTGACCTCTTAATTGTTTGTCCGGCGGGTCAGACGACATATATTCCACCGGGACGTACACACTGAGAGCAGTTTACAAAATTGTTAACAACCTGGAAAGGCGCAGTTCTGTGACCTGACTCCCGTTATCCGGGATGAGCACGTTTCAGCCTGCGCCGCTGAGACCGGCTTTATACCGGTCTCAGTGTAATTGCTTACATCGCCAGGCGGCGTAAATCGCTCATGTACTGATTAATCAGCGTGATGAAGCGGGCGCCGTCAGCACCATCGATCACACGGTGGTCGAAGGAGAGTGACATTGGCAGAATGAGACGCGGAACAAACTGTTTGCCGTCCCATACCGGTTTCATGGATGAACGTGACAGACCCATGATAGCCACTTCCGGTGCGTTAACAATCGGTGCGAAACCGGTTGTCCCGATACCGCCGAGGCTGGAGATGGTGAAACATCCGCCCTGCATATCAGAAGACGTCAGCTTACCGTTACGGGCTTTCTTGGAGATTTCAGCCAGTTCGTAAGACAGTTCCAGAATACCTTTTTTGTTCACATCTTTAATGACAGGAACAACCAGGCCGTTCGGGGTGTCTACCGCGATACCGATATTGACATATTTTTTCAGAATCAGACGCTGTGCATCTTCAGTGATAGAGCTGTTGAAACGCGGCATTTCGACCAGCGCTTTGGCAGCGGCTTTCATCACGAAGACCAGCGGAGTGATTTTCACGCCCAGCTGTTTCTTCTCAGCTTCTTTGTTCTGCTGTTTACGGAATTCTTCAACATCAGTGATATCCGCTTCATCCATCAGCGTAACGTGCGGGATCATCACCCAGTTACGGCTCAGGTTAGCACCGGACAGCTTCTGAATACGGCTCAGTTCAACTTCTTCCACTTCACCGAACTTGCTGAAGTCCACTTTCGGCCATGGCAGCATGCCAGGTAAACCACCGCCTGCTGCAGCCGGCGCCGCTTCAGCGCGTTTCACCGCATCTTTCACATAAGCCTGAACGTCTTCGCGCAGGATACGGCCTTTACGGCCTGTACCTTTGACTTTCGCCAGGTTCACACCGAATTCACGGGCCAGACGGCGGATAACCGGACTTGCGTGAACGTAGGCATCGTTCTCAACGAAGTCATTACCCGCAGCCGGTGCTGCTGCCGGAGCGGCTTTCGCTGCCGGTGCAGACGCCGGAGCTGCTGCCGCTGGTGCGGCGGCGGCTGGCTGTGCTGCCGGAGCAGGTGCTGCGCCCGCCACTTCGAATACCATGATCAGAGAGCCGGTTTTGACTTTATCGCCAACGGCTACTTTGATTTCTTTAACTTTACCGGCCATCGGAGACGGCACTTCCATTGAGGCTTTATCGCCTTCAACGGTGATCAGAGACTGTTCTTCAGTCACGGTATCGCCGACGCTGACCATGATTTCAGTCACGTCAACTTCATCACCGCCGATATCCGGTACATGGATTTCTTTGTCTGCTGCCACGGCAGGTGCCGCTGCTGCAGGAGCCGGAGCGGCTGCGGCAGGCTGTGCCGCCGGTGCTGCGCCCGCAACTTCAAAGACCATGATCAGGGAACCGGTGCTGACTTTATCGCCGACAGCCACTTTGATCTCTTTAACCACGCCCGCCATCGGAGACGGAACTTCCATTGACGCTTTGTCGCCTTCAACGGTGATCAGAGACTGTTCTTCAGTCACGGTATCGCCGACGCTGACCATAATTTCAGTCACGTCAACTTCGTCACCGCCGATATCCGGTACATGAACTTCTTTCAGTGCGGATGCGGCAGCCGCCGCCGGAGCAGCAGGTGCGGCAGCCTGAGCTGCCGGAGCAGGAGCCGCTGCTGCGGCCTCTGCTTCAAATACCATGATGAAAGAGCCGGTGCTGACTTTGTCGCCCACAGCCACTTTAATTTCTTTAACAACCCCTGCCTGCGGAGACGGAACTTCCATCGACGCCTTGTCACCTTCAACGGTGATGAGTGATTGTTCTGCTTCTACTTTATCGCCGACACTGACCAGGATTTCAGTTACATCAACTTCATCTGAACCGATATCGGGCACATGGATTTCAATAGACATTAATTTTTACCTCTTATGCCACACGCGGGTTAACTTTTTCAGGGTTGATGCTGAATTTCTTAATGGCTTCTTCAACCACTTTCACGTCAACCTCACCACGTTTAGCCAGCTCACCCAGAGCAGCAACAACAACATAACCGGCATCGATTTCGAAATGATGACGCAGGTTATCACGGCTGTCTGAACGGCCGTAACCGTCGGTACCCAGTACGCGGTACTGGTCAGCAGGAACATAACCGCGAACCTGTTCTGCGAACAGTTTCATCCAGTCAGTGGACGCCACAGCAGGTGCATCGTTCATCACCTGAGTGATGTAAGGCACACGCGGGGTTTCTGACGGATGCAGCATGTTCCAGCGGTCACAATCCTGACCTTCACGGGCCAGTTCGGTGAACGAGGTTACGCTGTAGATATCAGAGCTGATACCGTACTCAGAAGACAGAATCTGACCCGCTTCACGCACGTGACGCAGAATCGCACCTGAACCCAGTAACTGTACCTTGCCTTTATCACCGGTCAGGGTTTCGAGCTTGTAGATACCTTTACGGATACCTTCCTCAACACCTTCCGGCATTGCAGGCATGTGGTAGTTTTCGTTCAGTGTGGTGATGTAGTAGTAAATGTTTTCCTGTGCTTCACCATACATACGCTCCAGACCATCCTGCATGATGACCGCAACTTCGTACGCGAATGACGGGTCATAAGACAGGCAGTTAGGGATAGTCAGAGACTGAATGTGGCTGTGGCCGTCTTCGTGCTGCAGACCTTCACCGTTCAGGGTGGTACGGCCGGAAGTACCGCCGATCAGGAAGCCGCGTGCCTGCTGGTCGCCTGCCATCCACATCAGGTCACCGATACGCTGGAAACCGAACATAGAGTAGTAGATGTAGAACGGAATCATCGGAACGTTGTTGGTGCTGTAAGAGGTCGCAGCAGCCAGCCAGGATGCGCCGGCACCCAGTTCGTTGATACCTTCCTGCAGGATCTGACCTTTCACATCTTCACGGTAGTAAGCAACCTGCTCACGGTCCTGCGGCGTATACTGCTGACCTTTGGAGTTGTAGATACCGATCTGACGGAACAGACCTTCCATACCGAACGTACGCGCTTCATCCGCAATGATTGGCACGATGCGTTCTTTGATGGATTTGTTTTTCAGCATCACGTTCAGGGCACGCACAAACGCGATAGTGGTGGAAATTTCTTTGTTCTGCTCTTCCAGTAACTGGCTGAAATCGCTCAGAGCAGGAATATCGAGTTTCTCATCGAAATGAGAACGGCGTGAAGGAACCGGACCATGCAGTGCCGCACGGCGTTCCATCATGTATTTCTGCTCTTCTGAATTTTCGTCAAACTTGATGTACGGCAGTTTTTCCAGCTGATCATCAGGCACATCGATGTTGAAACGATCACGGAGATGGCGCACGCCTTCCATGTTCATTTTCTTAACCTGGTGAGCGATGTTTTTACCTTCAGCGGTATCACCCATACCATAACCTTTAACGGTCTGGGCCAGGATCAGTGTTGGTTTGCCTTTGGTGTCATGCGCTTTTTTCAGTGCAGCGAACATTTTCTTCGGATCGTGACCACCGCGGTTCAGTGCGAAGATCTGCTCATCAGTCCAGTCTTTGACTAATGCAGCGGTTTCCGGATAGCGGTTGAAGAAGTGTTCACGGACGTAAGCACCGTCTTTGGATTTGAATGTCTGATAGTCGCCGTCAACGGTTTCGTTCATCAGCTGGATCAGTTTACCGCTGGTATCTTTCTTCAGCAGTTCATCCCAGCGGCCGCCCCACATGACTTTGATTACCTGCCAGCCCGCACCGGCGAACATACCTTCCATTTCGTTAACGATTTTACCGTTACCGTTGACAGGGCCGTCAAGGCGCTGCAGGTTACAGTTGATAACGAAGATCAGGTTGTCCAGGCTTTCGCGGACAGCGATATTGATTGCACCTTTAGATTCCGGCTCATCCATCTCGCCATCACCCAGGAAGGCATAAACGGTTTGCTCAGAAGTGTCTTTCAGACCACGGTGTTCCAGATATTTCAGGAATTTAGCCTGATAGATAGCCGCCAGCGGCCCCAGACCCATCGAAACGGTCGGGAACTGCCAGAAGTTTGGCATCAGTTTAGGGTGCGGATAAGAAGGCAGACCTTTGCCGCCGATTTCCTGACGGAAATTGTTCAGCTGCTCTTCAGTCAGACGACCTTCCATAAATGCGCGTGCGTAGTAGCCCGGGCTTAAGTGGCCCTGGAAATAAATAACGTCGCCGCCGTCTTTTTCGTTCTGCGCACGGAAGAAGTGGTTGAAGCACACTTCATACATGGTAGCCGCAGACTGGTAAGACGCCATGTGACCGCCCAGATCCAGATCTTTCTTGGATGCGCGCAGAACCATCATGACGGCGTTCCAGCGGATAGCAGAACGGATACGACGTTCCAGCTCCAGGTTGCCCGGGTAGGCCGGTTCATCCTCAACAGGAATGGTGTTGATGTAGTTACGGGCCGCAGCACCTGCTGCAACATTCACACCACCCTGACGGGCAGTATTCAGAACCTGATCAATCAGGAACTGTGCACGCTCAACACCTTCTTCACGGATGACCGATTCGATCGCCTGTAGCCAGTCGCGGGTTTCGATCGGATCCACGTCATTGTTCAAAATGTCTGACATGGTGTATTCCTTATAGTTTATCTGTTTCTAATGATATTCGGAGCCTATCTTCACGTATCCCGCCTTAACGGTGGCGGGCGACGTGAAGATAGGCCCGGCTATATATTGCCGCTGATGCATAGGTCAGCTTACAGACGCAGCATTCAGGGATCTGTAAGCCCCAAAACCATTACTGATTTATTCGGTATACTGCTGGAGACGGCGCAGTGAACGTTCCCGGCGGGTGTGTTCACGGCTCATATCCAGCAATACGTCTTCCAGGAATGCCAGGTGGCGGTGGGATGCTTCCCTCGCCACCTCCGGCGACCGGCTCATAATGGCCCGGAATACCTGTTCCCGGTGCTCGCTGACCATCGCCAGCATCTCTTTCCGGGTATATAAGAATTCAAAGTTCTGCCGGATATTTTTTTCCAGCATCGGCACCATACAGCGCAGCAAATGCAACAGCACCACATTATGTGCGGCTTCTGTGACAATCAGCTGATATTGCAGCACAGCCTGAGATTCGGCTTCCACATCCCCGGCGTCGCGGGCATCGGCAATGGCCTGATGGCTGTTGGTGATACGGACAAAATCCGCTTCGGTTCCCCGCAGTGCGGCATAATAGGCAGCGATACCCTCAAGGGCATGACGGGTTTCCAGCAGATCAAACTGAGATTCGGGGTGCCCTTCCAGCAGCTGGGCAAGCGGGTCACTGAAGCTTTGCCAGAGATTGCTCTGTACAAATGTGCCGCCACCTTGTCTGCGCAGCAGAAAGCCTTTCGCTTCAAGTTTTTGAATTGCTTCGCGCAGTGAGGGACGTGAGACGTCGAACTGTTTGGCCAGCTCGCGTTCAGGCGGCAGCTTCTCCCCCGGGCCCAGAGTGCCGTCGAGGATTAAGTGCTCCAGCCGCTGCTCGATCACGTCGGCTAATTTTGGTTGGCGGATTTTGCTGTAAGCCATATTTGTATCAGAACCATCAACATGGATAAATATTGCTTCATGGGTTTTGTAGTCAATTGGTAATACCAATTTCTTTTACAGGGTCTTAAAGTAACAAAGTATTCACCAACTGTCTATAAAGACCTTGAGCTAAATCATAAAAACCCGCAAGTTTTAACAATTTTTTTTAAATTTTAGCATAAATTGATAACTGATACGTTTAAATGCTGCATCGTGAATGTTACAGAATTTAACGTTTAAAATTCAGATAAATACGCAAACTGAACCGTTACAGTGACCAATTTGCTGAATATAAAGTCTTATTTTGTGCATTTTTACCGCGCATACATGCCGGTTTTTTAGGTTATGACGGCAAACAAGACCGTCTCTGCTATGACTATTGTTATCAAACTTATTCAATTCGCAACAATTACCGGAATACTGATTCTAGCAGGGAACGGTTAAACAGGAAAATTTCATCTCAGTCATATCTGCGTAATTTTGCCGGTTATCCAGCCGGAACGTCTGCCGGATTCAGTGAATCCCTGTATCGCTTCCAGTCGAAACAGGGGCCGGGATCCGTTTTACGTCCCGGCGCAATATCGCTGTGCCCGGTGATATGCCCGTTCATGTGCGGATAATGCGCCAAAAGCACCTGTGTCACCGCCGCCAGGGCCCGGTACTGTTCATCGGTGAAAGGTTGGGTATCGGTGCCTTCCAGCTCAATACCGACAGAAAAATCATTGCACTTTTCCGTGCCCTGATAGCAGGAAACCCCCGCATGCCAGGCCCGCGCATCAAAAGGCACATACTGCACAATTTCCCCGGTCCGGCGGATCAGACAATGTGCGGAAACCCGCAGCGCCTGTATTTCTGCAAAAAACGGATGCGCATCCGGGTTCAGCGTACCCTGAAAAAGCTGATCGATATACGGGCCGCCGAACTGTCCCGGCGGCAGACTGATATTGTGGATCACCAGTAAACGGGGAGTCACCTGTTCCGGCCGGGTATCGTGATGCGGTGAGATAACCCGGCGCGCTGTGGTCAGCCAGCCATCCTGAATATCCATTCGTTCTCCTGAGCAAAAAACCGTTATTGAATCACATAACAAATATCATGGTGTGCCGCACAGTATACGTGTCTTCCCCCCTCTCCGGGGAGTGCTGATTTTTTACGGCTGATTTCTGCGTGTCAGACCGAAAAAAAATCTGCCGTTTTCAGTTGTTACACCGTAGTTTTCCATCTGTGCCGAGAAATCCGGAGACCTCTCTTTTTTGCCGATCCGTCATTGAATAGAGTGCATCACGCTAAATAAGTACCCCGTTTACTGACACAAAAGGAGCATCAGTATGAACCAGCACGGTTTCACATTAATCGAGGTGATGGTGGTGGTTGCCATTGTGGCGATCCTCAGTGCCATTGCGGTTCCCGGCTATCAGAACTATATCCGGAAGGCGGCACTGATTGATGTGCTGCGCACGGTGACCGCCTTTAAAACCGGTGTGGAGCTGTGCAGTTTTGACAGCCCCGCTTTTGCCGGATGCAGCAGCGGACAAGGCACTATCCCGGCTGATTCGCCGGGCCGCTATATCAAATCCGCCAAAGCGGAAAACGGTGTTGTGACTGTGCTCGGGAACAGCTCACTGGCTGCGCTGACTGTCAGCACAACACCGGCAAAAAATCCGCATAACGGTATCACTGTCTGGACTACCGTCTGTGAGACCAAAGAAGAGGCACTGAAAAAAATCTGTCTTGACGTCATCAAGTAACTACTGACATGAAAAGGAATTCATTATGCAAACAGGCACACTGTCTCCTGTTACCCGCTCCGGCGGGGAAGAACAACTTCTGCTGGCTGAAGTTCATGCACTGTGTGAACGCAATGAACTGATGCTGATTGACTATAATCCGGATGCCGTCAGAGTTGCTGCCGCACAACAGCCGCGCAGGGATGTTGTGTCCGCTATCCGGTTTCTGGCCGGTAAACGGGTTGATATTGAATTGTGGCACCGCGAAAAACTGGCCTACTGCCGCCGCAATACCGCGCTGCCCGAGCCGGTACTGTTCCCCGGTATCACTGCCGGAGCACAGACACCGGTCTCTGCCGGGGCCGGTAACAGCGTCGCAGCCGCAGATTCACCATTGCCGCCTGCCCCGCCTCCGGTACAGGATTCCCGGCAACCGCCGGACACGGATACCTGGCCGGCAGAACAGCAATCAGCGGCAGTCCGGTTTGTTAACCAGCTGATTGCCGGGGCTATCATTAAACGGGCATCCGACCTTCACATCGAACCGGCACAGCAGGGCTACCGGATCCGTGCCAGAATCGACGGACAACTGCATACGCTGAACTCCCCGCCGCCGGAAATCAGCGGGGAGATCATTATCCGTATCAAAATTATTGCCGGTCTCGATATTGCCGAAAAACGGTTACCCCAGGATGGGCAGTTTGAATGGCTGGAAAATAACACCCGCTATGCTGTCCGCGTTGCCACATTGCCGACCATTTACGGTGAAAAAGTGGTACTGCGCCTGCTGAGCACCACACAGAACCTGGCGCTGGAAAAATCAGGACTGACAACCCCGCAACTGGAAACACTGCATACCGGGCTCAGCAGTGCCACCGGTATCATTTTACTGACCGGCCCCACCGGCAGCGGCAAAACCGCCACACTCTACGGTTGCCTGCAGTATCTGAATCAGAATAACCAGAATATCTGCAGTGTTGAGGACCCGGTCGAAATTCCGCTGCGGGGGATCACTCAGACTCAGATAAACCCGAAGATTGAACTGGGCTTTGCCGCCATCCTCCGTGCCCTGCTTCGCCAGGATCCGGATGTCATTATGGTGGGAGAGATCCGGGATAAAGCCACGGCGGAAATGGCTGTCAAAGCGGCGCATACCGGGCATCTGGTGCTGTCCACCCTGCATACCAATTCTGCGGAAGATACGTTCTCACGGCTGCGGCAGCTGGGTATTGATGAGTATTTCATGAAAACCTGTATCAAACTGATTATTGCACAACGTCTGGTCCGCATGCTGTGCCCGCATTGTAAAACACAAAAACAGGAAACGGAGACCGTCATACTGAGCGGCGGAAAAACACATCACTTCACCCCGTGGCAGGCAAACGGCTGTGATCACTGTTTTTCCGGCTATTACGGCCGTACAGCCTGTTTTGCATTTCTGACACCGCAGCATGCGCCGTCATCCGCTGCCGGTGAGTTACCCGGCTCACTGTTTGACGCCGGCGTCAGACTGGCAGAAACCGGCGTAACCACCCTCAGTGAGATTTACCATATGCAGGATATTTAATATCCGCCGACAACAGGAGTGATGCCATGCAATTTTACCGGCTGTATGACTGGTCCGGCCTGACATCTGCCGGCAGCGTGGTGACCGGAACGGTTATTTCGTCATCAGAGAATAATGCTGTCAATCAGCTGATTTCGCAGAGCATCACACCTGTTTCCCTCTGCTGCCGCAAACGGCTGACCTGTTCGCGGAAAGAAAAGCAGTATCTGCTGCATTTTACCCGGCAACTGACAACCTTACTGACATCAGGATTACCGTTACTGAAAGCCCTCTCGCTGCTGGCCGGCGAATGCCGTCATCTGCTCTGGGAAGAAGTGATCCGCGCGCTTATCAGGCAACTGCAACAAGGGAAAACCCTCACACAGGGAATAACGGCGTATCCCGGCTTATTTGATTCCTTTTACTGTCAGATGATTACCGTCGGGGAGGAAACCGGTAAATTACCGGAGTGTCTGCACACTATTTCACAGCATATCCAGAGCAACCGTGATCACCGGGCCACATTAATCAAATCCGTGCGTTATCCCGCCGCACTATTCATTGTCAGCTCACTGATGGTCACATTAATGTTTCTGTTTGTAATTCCTGAATTCGCAAAAATATATGCATCATTTGATGCAGAACTCCCGGTACTGACCCGGCAATTGATCCGAATTTCCGGCATTATTGCCGGTGACACAATGCCGGCATTGAGTCTGATGACAATAATTATATTTATTTATCATATATTTCGCCGGAAATACCCCAATGTTAAAAAAACAGAATCAGCCTGTATTCTGCGTATTCCGTTTATCGGTAATATTATTATCTGTCATCATGTCTCTCATATTTTTCAGATGCTGGCAATGACACAGCAATCGGGTATTACACTCATTTCAGGTATTAATACACTTATTATGACAACCACGCATCCATTATATAAAGCATCACTCATCGCAATACGTGAAGAGTTGCTTAACGGAAAATCATTCAGTCAGTCAATTAAAAAATCCGGGATATTCCCTGCGCTTTGCCATGAACTGGTTGCCACCGGTGAAGCCAGCGGACAATTCGGGTATATTTTTCCTTATATTGCAGAATGGTTTAAATCTCTCGCCTTAAACCAAATTCAGGCATTTTTTAAAATACTGCAACCACTGCTGTTTATTCTTCCGGCAATTCTCATTGCTGTTTTATTAATTGCAATGTATTTACCTTTATTCCGGCTCGGTGAAGTTTTAGTCTGATAAACTATTCATAATTTAAAAAACAGGATTAAAAAATTCAAACCTGTGAAATATCTCTGTATTAATCGCTTATTTGTCATAGGCGAAATTAATTTCATCAGGTACAATTTACCCGTTGTTTCAATCAGGACAAGATACAATGGCTTATATTGTTGCGTTAACCGGCGGGATCGGCAGCGGAAAAAGCACTGTTGCGGATATGTTTGCCCGTCTCGGGGTTCCTGTGACAGATGCGGATATTATTGCCCGTCAGGTGGTGGAACCGGGAACACCGGCGTTGCAGACTATTACTGATCATTTTGGCCAGCAGATTCTGTCTGCAGACGGCACCCTGAACAGAGCAGCACTGCGCCGGAAAATCTTTGCAGACCCGGCAGAAAAAACATGGCTCAATCAGTTACTGCATCCGCTTATCCATCAGGAAACCCAACGTCAGCTGAATAATGTCACCGCCCCTTATGCCCTCTGGGTGGTTCCTCTGCTGGTTGAAAATAACCTTGCTTCCCTTGCGGATCGCGTGCTGGTTGTGGATATCCATCCGCATGAGCAGATAGCCCGGACCATGCGCCGTGACGGTGTTTCCGCAGAGCATGCCGAAAATATTCTGCGGGCGCAGGCATCCCGTGAACAACGCATGGCCGTTGCCGATGATATCCTGACAAATCATGATAACGATGAGCCGCTGATGCCCCGCGTCCTTGCACTGCACGAACTTTATACAGCACTGGCCCGTCAGCCAGAACAGGAACACCCATGAGCGAAATCCGTCAGTCAGTTATTTTTGAACACCCTTTAAACGAACGAACCCGTTCATGGCTGCGTATTGAAACATCACTTCAGCAAATGAGCACGCTGTCACCACTGGATTCTCTGCCGTCAAGCCTGGCGTTTTTCCGGGCTGTCGCAGAGTTTATTGAAGTGACTGATCGCGGTGAAGTCCGTTCGGAAATTTTAAAAGAGCTGGAAAAACAGCAAAAGAAACTGGCCATGTGGGCAGAAGCGCCTAATGCTGACCAGGCGCTGATCCGTGGTTTTTCTGACGAACTGAAACAAAAATCGGCGGCACTGAGCAAAGCCCCCCGTATCGCCCAGCACCTGAAAGAAGATAAAATTATCAGCATTGTCCGCCAGCGGCTGAGTATTCCGGGCGGCTGCTGCGGCTTTGACCTGCCCTACCTTCATCTGTGGCTGAACCTGCCGCAAAGTGTCCGTGATACCACGCAGGCTGCCTGGATTGACGGTTTACAACCACTGCATAATGCGCTGAGCAGCCTGCTGACGCTGCTGCGTCAGTCCGCACCGTTTGTTGCCGCTGAAAGCCACAACGGTTTTTATCAGGATAACGCAGAAGGTGCCGACTTACTGCGTCTGCGCCTGCCGGTTAATTTTCAGATTTACCCGCAGGTCTCCGGTCATAAAACACGTTTTGCCATACGCTTCCTGCATACTGACAGCGAACACGGTATAATACCGGCTACTTTACCGTTTGAAATTGCCTGTTGCTGACAGGGGAGGATGTTATGTCAGAAGCTATTATCGTTAACTGTCCGAATTGCAAAAAAGAGGTTATCTGGGGACCGGAAAGCCCGTACCGCCCGTTTTGCAGCAAACGTTGTCAGTTGATTGATCTCGGGGAATGGGCGGCGGAAGAAAAACGGATTGCCAGCCAGAGTGACCTTTCTGACAGTGAAGCCTGGAGTGAACCGGAAGACAGTTCACCGTACTGATTAACCCGGCGGCGGCTGAACAAAACAGCCGCCGTCCGTATATCTGAACCTTATTCCGTCAGCAGTGCCACAATCCCCCGGTTGACCGGCGGGAACTCCTCAGCAATCAGGGCGGTTTGTTTTACCCAGCGGGATGGCTGACCTTCGCGGCCATACGGCGCATTCTGCCACTCTTCCACCAGGAAGAAATAGATGGTGATCAGGCGATCCGGAAATTCATGTTCTGCCGTCTGCAACAGTTCGCCGGGAACCGCCACAATACCCAGTTCTTCTTCCAGCTCCCGTACCAGCGCCTGTTCCGGTGACTCTCCGGCTTCCAGCTTTCCGCCGGGAAACTCCCAGTAACCACCCATATGGGATTCAGCCGGACGCTGAGCAATAAAAATATCGCCTTCTGCATTACGGATAACGCCGGCGGCAATACGTAAGTGTTTTTTTTCCATCATCTTGTGTCCGTTTTATTTACAGAAGAAAGGCGGGTTTCCCCGCCTTTTTATGCTAATCGTCTGTCAGGACTGATTATTTCAGTGCACCGTGGCACTGCTTGTATTTCTTACCGGAACCGCAAGGGCACGGATCGTTACGGCCGACTTTGCGGACACCGGATGCCATTTCAGCTTCTGTTTTGGTCATCAGCGCGGTATTGTCATTTTCATGGCTGAGCTGCTGGCGCTGCGCCAGACGTTCAGCTTCCTCACGACGGCGCTGTTCCAGCGCTTCCACTTCTTCCGGCATGCGAACCTGAACTTTGGAAATGGTGCTGACCACTTCATATTTCAGACCTTCCAGCATGTTAGCAAACATGGAGAAAGATTCACGCTTGTATTCCTGCTTCGGATCTTTCTGTGCATAACCGCGCAGATGGATCCCCTGGCGCAGGTAATCCATTGCCGCCAGATGCTCTTTCCACAGCGTATCAAGCGTCTGCAGCATCACGCCTTTCTCGAAGTGACGCATCATTTCAGCGCCGACAACCTCTTCTTTGGCTTTGTACACCTCGACCGCTTTCTCCAGGATGCGCTCACGCAGGGTTTCTTCGTGCAGCTCAGGCTCTTTATCCAGCCACTCTTTGATTGGCAGATGTAAGTCGAAATCCTGTTCCAGACGTTTTTCCAGCCCCGGGATATCCCACATTTCTTCCAGAGACTGCGGCGGAATGTATGCATCGATAACCGTTGTGAAGACATCACCACGGATACTGTCGATGGTTTCGCTGATATCGCCGTTATCCAGCAGATCATTACGCTGGGTATAGATAGCACGGCGCTGGTCGTTTGCCACATCATCATATTCCAGCAGCTGTTTACGGATATCAAAGTTGCGGCTTTCCACTTTGCGCTGTGCGTTGGCAATCGCTTTGGTTACCCACGGATGCTCAATCGCCTCACCTTCTTTCATACCCAGTTTACGCATCATGCCGGTAACACGGTCAGAGGCAAAAATACGCATCAGCGCATCTTCCATAGACAGGTAGAAGCGGGAAGAACCGGCATCCCCCTGACGGCCTGAACGACCACGTAACTGGTTATCGATACGGCGGGATTCATGACGCTCAGTACCGATGATATGCAGGCCGCCTGCTGCCAGAACGGCATCGTGACGCTCCTGCCATGCCGCTTTCGCTGCGGCGATATTCTCTTCTGTCGGCTCATCCAGCGCAGCCAGATCAGCCTGTAAGCTGCCGCCCAGCACGATATCCGTACCACGACCTGCCATGTTGGTAGCGATAGTCACATGACCGGAACGACCCGCCTGTTCAACGATATCCGCTTCCATGGCGTGGAATTTGGCGTTCAGTACGCTGTGTTCAATTTTGGCTTTTTTCAGTGCGTTGGAGATAAGCTCTGATTTCTCAATAGAAATAGTCCCCACCAGCACCGGTTGCCCGGCAGCAGTACGCTCACGGATATCTTCAATGATGGCATTGAATTTATCCGCTTCGGTCATATAAACCAGATCCGGTAAATCTTTACGGATCATCGGGCGGTTAGTCGGGATAACAATAGTATCGAGTTTATAAATTGAACTGAATTCAAACGCTTCCGTATCCGCTGTACCGGTCATCCCGGCCAGTTTGGTGTATAAACGGAAGTAGTTCTGGAAGGTGATAGAAGCCAGTGTCTGGTTTTCATTCTGGATTTCCACACCTTCTTTAGCTTCCACCGCCTGATGCAGACCATCAGACCAGCGGCGGCCCTGCATGGTACGACCGGTGTGTTCATCGACGATGATAACCTCACCTTCGCTGACGATATAATCCACATCACGGACAAACAGGGAGTGAGCACGCAGACCCGCCATAACGTGGTGCATCAGCATGATATTGGATGGTGAGTACAGGGATTCACCCTCATTCATCAGACCCGCTTCAGACAGCAGCTCTTCCACCAGCACCAGGCCGCGCTCAGTCAGTGTGACCTGACGGGTTTTCTCATCCACCGAGAAGTGACCTTCGCCTTTGAAGGTGTCGGAATCTTCTTTTTCCTGACGAACCAGGCGCGGGATCAGTTTATCCACTTTCATGTACAGCTCAGAGCTGTCTTCTGCCGGACCGGAGATAATCAGCGGGGTACGGGCTTCATCGATTAAGATGGAGTCAACCTCATCCACCAGCGCGTAGTGCAGTTTACGCTGAACACGCTCTTCCGGGCTGAACGCCATGTTGTCACGCAGATAGTCAAAACCGTATTCGTTGTTAGTACCGTAAGTGATATCCGCGGCATACGCTTCGCGTTTGGCCGGTGCAGGCATACCCGGCAGGTTGATACCGACGGTCAGTCCGAGGAATTCAAACAGCGGGCGGTTGTTTTCGGCGTCACGCTGGGCGAGGTAGTCGTTCACTGTTACCACGTGAACCCCTTTACCGGACAAGGCGTTGAGGTAAGCAGGCAGTGTCGCGGTCAGCGTTTTACCTTCACCGGTACGCATTTCAGCGATGCAGCGTTCGTTCAGCACCATGCCGCCGATCAGCTGGACATCAAAGTGACGCATACCAAATACACGCTTACTCGCCTCACGTACCGTGGCAAATGCTTCCGGCAGGATATCCTGCTCGGATTCACCTTTGGCCAGGCGATCACGGAATTCCTGTGTTTTGGCTTTTAATTCATCATCACTGAGTTTTTCGAACTCAGGTTCCATCCGGTTGATAGCTTCCACGGATTTGCGCAGGCGGCGTAAAGTACGGTCATTCCGGCTGCCGAAGATTTTGGTCAGTAATTTTACCAGCATAATAGACGTCTCTGTTCAGGCACAATCAGGCCTTGTTAATAATCGAATGTGTTAATAATGTCGTTGAGGGACTACGCTGATTGTACGGGACCGGCACGGATGCCGCCGGTGCGGGCAATCCACTGAACCGAAAAAGACGGGGACGGGTTATCTGCGGCAATGCGCTGCGGCATGACAGCCGGATGATAAACAGGCAGTGCCGGGGAGTCGGTCAGAATGGCATACAGTGCCGCCAGCATATTTTGCGCGGCGCCATCATGCCGGTCTTCTGCCGGGGTATTATCTTTTGAGGCATCTTCCGGACAGGAAAACGCAAAGGAAATCTGGCGGATAACATTACGGACAGCGTGCTGCTGCCAGTAATTGATGCTCTGTGAGGTTCTCGCCGGCTGGCTGCTTTGCAGGAACAGGCTGTCAAAGGCGGATAATGCCTGACTCTGGCGGTTTTGTGTTGTCCCGGCACCGGCTGTGGTAACATCACCATTACTCAGGACTGCAGGCAGGCCAAAACCGGTCGCCACAATCCCGATAAAGAGATGGCACCAGAAATAACGCCTGCCAAATTGCCGCCAAAGATTTAAAATAGTGTTTCCCTCACGAGATCCGGAGTATATGTGATGCGCGACAGTCAGCCAGTTTCCCTTGAAAGCCTGCTGGAAAGCGGGACTAAGGATAATAATACCCTTAAAAGTATTCAGCAGCGTGCTGTCGTGTTACTTAAACTCAACCGCGCCGTTCTGGCGCTGCTGCCCGCGATGCTCAAACCACATTGCCGCGTGGCTAATTATCGCAAACAACTGTTAATTCTGGAAGTCTCTAACGCCGCGCAGATGACCCGGCTGCGTTACGAACTTCCAGCGCTGCGTTCTGCACTGCGCCGGGAGATTTTACCATCATTATCGGCTATCGACATCAAAATCAATCCGTCATTGATGAAATCATCGTCAACCGGGTTACCGGGTGATGATAAAAGCAGCAATTCAGTGTTCAAAGGGCAAAAGACAACGGGGCTGGGACGGAAACTGAGTGCGGAAAGTGCCGGTTCACTGAGGGCGCTGGCGCAGAGAAGCCCGGAGAAACTGAGGAAGAAACTGGAGAAATTGGCTGCACTGGCCGGAGAGAGTACCAGTGCAGCAGATTAAGCAGACGGTTATTTGGCAAATAACGTCAGTGACAGGAGTGTCAGGGTCAGGGCAACAAGCTGTGGTGCCATGACCTGATTACGCCAGTACGGTTGACGGTGCACGGAATGCAACCGGCATCTGTGCTTCGTTCTCGAATGTCACGAGTTCCCAGGCGCTCTCTTTAGCCAGAACAGCCTGAAGTAACTTGTTATTCAGTGCATGACCGGATTTAAATGCGGTAAAGGCACCAATGATGTTGTGCCCGCACATAAACAGGTCACCGATAGCATCCAGCATTTTGTGACGGACAAATTCGTCTTCAAAACGCAGGCCGTCTTCATTCAGCACGCGGTAATCATCCACCACGATGGCGCAGTCAAAACTTCCGCCTAAACATAAACCTTTGGACTGGAGATATTCAATATCACGCATGAACCCGAAGGTACGTGCGCGGCTGATATCCCGGACAAAGTTTTCCGCAGAGAAGTTCATCGCGTAGCGCTGAGTGCTGGAATCGATCGCCGGATGGTTGAAATCGATAGTGAAATCCAGGCTGAAACCGTTAAACGGAGAGAGTTCAGCCCACTTATCACCATCTTCAACACGGACGGTCTCTTTCAGACGCAGGAATTTCTTCGCGCTGTTCAGTTCTTCAATACCGGCATCCAGTAACAGGAAGACGAACGGGCTTGCGCTGCCATCCATAATCGGAATTTCAGCGGCATCGACTTCGATAACCAGGTTATCAATGCCGAGTCCGGCCAGTGCGGCGTTTAAATGCTCAACCGTGGAAATACGTACGTTGTCTTCATTTACCAGACAAGTACATAACATCGTATCACGCACGGATTTCGCATCTGCCGGAAAATCGACAGGCGGATTAAGATCAGTACGGCGATAGATGATCCCGGTATTGGCCGGTGCCGGACGCATTGTCAGCGTAACTTTTTTACCGGTGTGTAAACCTACACCCGTAGCCTGAACAATACGCTTTAATGTTCTTTGTTTGATCATCGTGTCTGTCTCGTTTGATTAACTGTCTCCCTGCCATTATAAACTAATGACAAGGGAGATAGTTTAGCACAAAAAGCGGAGATGCAAATCTTTTCGGTTTAGTCAGCCTGTTTGCGTAAGAAAGCCGGGATATCTAAATAGTCCGGTTCTTTATTGCTCTGCGCTGACGAATCGTTGACAACCTGTGCCACTGATTTGCTGTCATCCATACTGGTCATGCTGTTTTGCATTTGTGCATAACGATGTTCCATGTTGTTGGTCTGCACCGCTTTATTGGTTACCAGCGTGATTTCAGGACGTTTGTCCATGCCGATACCGGTCGCGACCACAGTCACACGCAGTTCATCGTTCATTTCAGGGTCTAAAGACGTACCGATAACCACGGTCGCATTATCCGATGCAAATGCACGGATAGTGTTACCCACGGTTTCGAACTCATCCAGACGCAGGTCAAAGCCCGCCGTGATGTTAACCAGCACACCACGGGCACCGGACAGGTCGATATCTTCCAGCAGCGGGCTGGAAATCGCCATTTCGGCGGCTTCTTCCGCACGGTCTTCGCCGCGTGCGGCGCCGGAACCCATCATGGCGTAACCCATTTCTGACATCACGGTACGGACGTCCGCGAAGTCAACGTTCATCAGGCCCGGACGGGTGATCAGTTCTGCGATACCCTGAACCGCGCCGCGTAACACATCGTTAGCCGCACCGAAGGCATCCAGCAGTGAGATCCCGCGGCCTAATACTTTCAGCAGCTTGTCATTCGGGATGGTGATCAGTGAGTCAACATGCTTGGATAACTCCGTAATCCCCTGCTCGGCGAATGCCATGCGTTTTTTGCCTTCAAAGTTGAACGGCTTGGTCACCACAGCAACGGTCAGAATGCCCAGCTCTTTGGCAACTTCAGCAACAACAGGTGCCGCACCGGTCCCGGTACCGCCGCCCATACCGGCTGCGATAAAGACCATGTCCGCACCGTCGAGTGCATTGCGCAGCGCTTCGCGATCTTCTTCCGCCGCGTTACGGCCCACTTCCGGGTTTGCACCCGCACCCAGGCCTTTGGTGATCCCGTTACCAATCTGAATAGTCTGGCCGACGGCGGTTTTACGAAGCGCCTGAGCGTCCGTATTCACAGCGAAGAATTCAACGCCTTCGATGCGTTCACGGACCATATGCTCAACAGCGTTACCGCCGCCCCCGCCGACGCCGATGACTTTAATCACCGCGTCGTTGGTCAATTCCATCGGTTCAAACATAATCTCTCTCCGTTTTGTGCCTTTCTTATTATGGCCCGGCGCTTATTATCGCCAGCCTTAGTACAAATTAAAATTCTTTTCTGAGCCAGCCAGTTAATTTTTTAAACCAACTGCTCACCGAGGCACGTTTTTCTGTCTCGGTATCGCCGACCAGGTGAGATTCTTTTCCGTAATGCAGCAACCCTACCGCTGTAGAGTAATACGGTTCCTGCGCATAGTCCGTTAAGCCGGTTATATTAAGCGGTTGTCCGATACGAACCTGTGTATGGAAAACACGCTGGGCGCACTCAACCAGTCCGTTAATCTGAGCCGCACCACCTGTCAGCACGATACCAGCGGCCAAATGGTGTTTGACACCCTGCTGACGTAATTGTTCCTGTACTTTCAAAATTTCGTCATTAACCAGATTGAGTAATTCGGTGTAACGCGGCTCAATCACTTCGGCTAATGTCTGGCGCTGTAAGCTGCGCGGCGGACGCCCTCCGACACTCGGCACTTCCAGGGTTTCGTCTTTGCTGACCAGAGACCCCAGCGCACAACCGTGACGGACTTTAATCGCTTCCGCATCATTCGGCGGTGTACCGAAAGCATATGCGATATCGCCGGTCACCACATTCCCGGCATACGGGATAACACGGGTGTGACGCAGTGCGCCGCCGGTGTAAATCGCCATATCCATTGTGCCGCCGCCGATATCCACCACACAGACACCCAGCTCACGCTCATCTTCTGTCAGAACCGCGAAGCTTGATGCCAGACCGGCGAAAATCAGCTGATCCACTTTCAGCCCGCAACGCTCAACGGCTTTGACAATATTCTTGGCCATGTCGTTATGACAGGTGATCAGATGCACTTTTGCCTGCATCCGCACACCGGATAATCCCACCGGGTTTTTAATGCCTTCCTGGTAATCAATGGCATATTCCTGCGGGATCACATGCAGAACACGGTGCTCGTCGCGGACACGGACAGATTTCGCCGTGTGAACCACATTCTCCACATCTTCCTGGGTCACTTCCTCTTCTGAAATCGGTACCATACCGATCTCATTCTGGCAGCTGATGTGTTTACCGGATAACGCCAGATAGACTGATGAAATCTGGCAGTCCGCCATCAGTTCCGCCTGGTCGATAGCACGCTGAACGCATTTCACCACCGACTCCAGATCATTGACGCCGCCTTTGTCCATTCCGCGTGACGGGCAGTTGCCCGCACCGATAATGTTCACCACACCGTCCGGCAGAATTTCACCAACAAGCGCAGATACTTTGGCGGTGCCTATTTCGAGGCCGACGACTAATTTTCTATCCGTTGCTTTGATCATTGTTATTCTGCCCGCCTTCTTTACCTGTTATGTCTTAATGTCCGTTTGCGAAAGGATCGATCTGCAATGGCGCCCAGCCGACCGCAGCACCACTGTCATAGCGGAGATCGACATAATCAACCCGTTTGTTCTGTTCCTGTGCCAGGGTCGGATACAGTTCGGTAAAACGCTGTAACCGCCCCCGGGTATCCAGCCGTCCGAGTTCAACCCGGATGTCATTATCCAGCACCAGCTGCCAGGCATGACGCGGTGACATGGAAGCTGATTTGATTTTCAGTCCCGCCCCGCTGAGTTGCTGCGCCATTTCACGATACCCGCTCAGAACATCCTGTTCACTGCCCTGCGCCCCGTAGAGCATCGGGAAAGAATCTTTTTCTGTCAGCTCCGCCGGCAGGCTGAAGACCCGCCCGGCGTCATCTATCATCTGTGAGTCATTCCAGCGTGCATACGGCACATACTCGACCAGATGAATTTTTAATTCGTCCGGCCACTGTTTGCGCACAGTGACCTGACGTAACCACGGGATCCGTTCCAGCTGCTGCTGCACGTCATTGACATCCAGTGTCATAAACGTGCCGGGTGTCCCGAGGGATAATACCGCTTTGCGCACATCGTCATTGGTCGTGTAATGGCGCTCACCGGTTAATACCAGTTTTGACATCGGCAGACGGTCTGCATCTTTCATCCAGTTCAGCACCATCAGACCACCCCAGACCAGCGTTCCCAGCACCATCAGGAAAAACAGCAGCCCGGCAAGGTATGTGCCGTTACTGGGACGTGAACCCTCATACTCCGGATCCGGTTCCGGTTCACGCATATTCAGTGCAGCCTGTGACATATCAGTCCGCCAGTGCCAGAACGTTCGCCACAAAAGCGGAGAAGCTCATACCAGCCTGGCGTGCCGCCTGCGGCACCAGACTGTGGTTGGTCATCCCCGGGGAGGTGTTCACTTCCAGCAGGTAGAACTGCCCGTCACTGTCAAGCATCACATCCACACGGCCCCAGCCTTCACAGCCCACGGCTTTGTAAGCGGCTTTTGCCAGCTCACGGATTTCTGTTTCGCGTGCCCCTTCGAGGCCCGGGCAGAAATATTGTGTGTCATCAGAAATATATTTGGCTTCGTAGTCGTAGAACACTGCCGCCGGCTGAATGCGGATAGACGGCAGCATCTGCTCTCCGAGGAAACCCACGGTGAATTCCGGGCCGCTCAGCCATTTTTCCACCAGCACGTCTTTGTCGTGTCTGAACGCTTCTTCCAGCGCCGGACGCAGCGCCTGCGCATTATCCACTTTGGACATCCCGACACTCGAGCCTTCCAGGCTTGGTTTGACAATCAGCGGATAACCCAGCGGTGCCACCCCCTGCTGTAATTCTTCATCACTGATGTGCGCGAAACGGGCCGCACTGATGGCAAAATACGGGGCAATCGGCAGTCCTGCGCCTGCCCACAGCTGTTTGGTACGCAGCTTATCCATAGAGAGGGCGCAGGCCATCACACCACTTCCGGTGTACGGCAGCCCCATCTGCTCCAGGCAGCCCTGCAATGTACCGTCTTCTCCGCCGCGGCCGTGCAGCGCGATAAAGACTTTGGTAAAACCGTCTTCCTTCAGACGGGTCACCGGATATTCTTTGGTATCCACCCCGAATGCATTAATACCGGCTTCTTTTAAACCGGCAAGCACCGCCGCACCTGAAGCCAGAGAGACTTCACGTTCTGCGGATGTTCCGCCCATCAGTACCGCGACTTTTTCAGTCATTCTTAATTATCCTCACTCAAAACCGGCCGTAATTTTGTGTCAGCCAATGTACGCGCTATTTTACCGATATTTCCGGCACCTTGAACCAGTATTAAATCATTATCTTCAAGAACCTGTGCCAGTACCGCTGCAATTTTGCCCGGTTCGGTGACCAGAATCGGATCCAGTTTGCCGCGCTGGCGGATTGTGCGGCACAGTGAACGGCTGTCCGCCCCCGGAATAGCCGGTTCACCGGCGGCATACACATCCAGCATCAGCAGGATATCGACCTGATCCAGCGTGTTGGCAAAATCCTCATACAGGTCGCGGGTACGGGTATAACGGTGCGGCTGAAAAACCATCACAATCCGCTTATCCGGCCAGCCTGCTCTTGCCGCCTTGATGGTCGCATCCACTTCGGTCGGATGATGGCCGTAATCGTCCACCAGCATCACACTGCCTTCTTTCTGGTTGACGTGCTCCAGCGGGAAGTTACCGAGGAAGTCAAAACGGCGTCCGGTCCCCTGGAATTCACGCAGAGAGGCCAGAATGTCTTCATCCGGAATTCCCTCTTCTGTCGCGACCGCAATCGCTGCCGTGGCATTCAGCACGTTGTGACGGCCCGGGGCATTCAGTTCCACCGTCAGATCAGGCAGATTCTCACGCTGAACCGTGAAGAAGCACTGCGAACCACGCTGTTCAAAATCTGTGATGCGGACATCCGCATCCTCATGAAAACCATACGTAATCACATAACGACCGATGCGCGGCACGATGTCACGGATCACCGCATCATCCATACATACCACCGCCAGGCCATAGAACGGCAGGTTATGCAGGAAGTTCACAAAGGTGTCTTTCAGGGTTTCAAAATCACCGTGATAAGTATCCATGTGATCCGGCTCGATATTCGTGACCACGGCGACCATCGGCTGCAGGTGCAGGAAAGAGGCATCACTTTCATCCGCTTCCGCAATCAGATAACGGCTTGAGCCGAGACGTGCATGCACACCGGCGGCTTTGACCAGCCCGCCGTTGACGAAGGTCGGATCCAGGCCGCCGCGACCGTAAATACCGGAAATCATCGCCGTGGTGGTGGTTTTGCCGTGCGTGCCGGCAATCGCCACACCGTGACGGAAGCGCATCAGTTCCGCGAGCATTTCCGCGCGGCGGATCACCGGAATACGGGCTTCACGTGCCGCCACGATTTCCGGGTTATCCGCTGAAATGGCGGTGGATACCACCACCACACTGGCGTCTGCCACGTTTTCCGGACGGTGATTGAAATAAATCGTCGCGCCCAGATTAGTCAGCTGTTTTGTTACCGCATTCGGCGCCAGATCAGACCCGCTGATCTCATAACCTTCGTTCGCCAGCACTTCCGCTATGCCGCCCATACCGGCACCGCCGATGCCGACAAAGTGGATGTGCCGGACACGTTTCATTTCCGGAATGAAGGATCGTAATTTCGCCAATTGCTGTGTATTCACTTTATTTCTTCGCTATATCAATTCGTTAGTGTTTTTTTGCTGCCGCAATAATTGCATCCGCCACCCGTTTGGTGGCATCGGTAATCGCGACACTCCGTGCTTTTTCCGCCATGGTCAGCAGGCGTGGTCTGTCCCACTCACGCAGCTGCTCTGCCACCGCCTGTGCGTTAAAGGACGGCTGTTCCATGATAACCGCCGCGCCCGCCTGTTCCAGCGGCAGCGCATTCCAGTATTGCTGGCGGTCTTTATGCTGAAACGGCACAAAAATCGCGCCCAGCCCGACCACCGCGATCTCACTGACGGTCAGCGCCCCGGAGCGGCAGATAACCACATCCGCCCAGGTATAAGCTTCAACCATGTCATCAATAAATTCTGTGACAGTCACACTGTCTGACGCATTCTGCGTGTTATACAACGCCTGTGTGCTTTCCGCACTGCCTTTTCCGGCCTGATGACGGATACAGACAGCATCCCCCATAATCCCGGCCACTTCCGGCAGGGTTTGGTTCAGGATACGCGCGCCCTGACTGCCGCCGATCACCAGAATGCGGATCGGCCCTTCACGCCCGGCAAACCGTTCTGCCGGCGACGGCAGAGTGAGGATATCCTCACGCACCGGGTTACCGACCACCGGAGCCTGCGGGAACGCGCCCGGGAATCCCTGTAATACCGTGGTGGCGATTTTCGACAGCCAGCCGTTGGTCAGCCCGGCAACACCGTTCTGCTCATGCAGGATCACCGGAATACCACAACGCCACGCCGCCACGCCGCCGGGGCCGGAGACAAATCCGCCCATACCGAGTACCGCATCCGGCTGGTAATCACGCATGATTTTTTTCGCCTGTTTTATCGCTTTCGCGATACGGAACGGCGCGGTGAGCAACGCTTTTACGCCTTTGCCGCGCAGACCGGTAATCTCAATAAAATCGATATCAATGCCGTGTTTCGGCACGAGCTGAGCTTCCATCCGGTCGCGGGTACCCAGCCAGCGGATTTCCCAGCCCTGACTCTGTAAATAGTGCGCAACCGCAAGCCCCGGAAAGACATGTCCGCCACTACCACCGGCCATCACCATCAGACGGGGGGCTTTATTACTCATCGCGCTCTCCTTGAGAATGCCTGGGCTTTCGCCAGGCGTGTTTCAAAATCAATCCGCAGCAGCAAGGCAATGGCTACGGTCATAATCACTAAACTCGAACCGCCGTAACTGATCAGCGGCAGTGTCAGCCCTTTGGTCGGCAGCATACCGGAGGCGGCACCGACGTTAACCAGGGCCTGGAAGCTGAACCAGATGCCGATGGCACAGGCCAGAAAACCGGCAAAACGCTGGTCGATCATCAGCGCACGGCGACCGATAACCATGGCACGGAAGGCGACAAAAAAGACCATCAGCAGCACCAGGATCACGCCGAAATACCCCAGTTCCTCACCGAGGATGGCAAAAATAAAGTCAGTGTGGGCTTCCGGCAGGTATTCCATTTTCTGGATGGAATTGCCCAGCCCCTGACCGAAATAATCACCGCGCCCGAAGGCCATCAGTGATTGTGTTAACTGGTAACCGCTGCCGAACGGATCTTCCCACGGATCAAGGAACGAGGTCACACGGCGCATACGGTAAGGTTCGGCGATAATCAGCAGTACCACGGCCGCGACACCGCCGCCGATAATCGCGATAAACTGCCACATTTTGGCACCGGCGAGAAAAAGCAGTGCCAGTGTGGTGACAAACAGCACCACCACGGTACCGAGGTCCGGCTGTAACAGCAGTAACACCGCCAGCACAAACATTACACCCATCGGCTTGCAGAATCCCCAGAAGTTATTTCTGACTTCATCCACCTTGCGCACCAGATAACTCGCGAGATAAACAAACAGTGCCAGTTTCGAGACTTCCGCAGGCTGAATACGCATCGGCCCGATCGCTATCCAGCGTGATGCCCCGTTGACGGAACTGCCCACGCCGAGTACCACAATCAGCCCGCCGATCGTACCAATCAGCAGTAATGTGCTGTAGCGCTGCCACATTTCCAGCGGGAAACGCATAATCACCGCAGCGATAATAAAAGCAAAAATTAAGAAGCCGCCGTCACGCTTGGCAAAATAGAATGGATCATCCGCCAGACGCTGCCCCACCGGCATGGAGGCGGAAGTCACCATCACAAAGCCAATCGCGGCCAGTCCCAGTGCAAACCACAGCAGTGTCCGGTCATACATCACGACCGTACTGAACTCGCCGTTACGCTCGCCGATCATCCAGTTTTTAAAACGCTGTGATCCGGGGAATTTCATGCCGCTAACTCCCGTGCCAGACGGGCAAACTCACGCCCGCGCTCTTCAAAATTACGGAACTGATCCAGGCTCGCACAGGCCGGTGATAACAGCACCATATCCCCCGCAGCCAGTGACGGTGCCAGCGCCCGCATGGCCTGCTCCATGGTGTCTGTCAGCAGAGAGACATCCGGACGCAGCTGCGCCAGCTGTGCGCCGTCACGCCCGAAGCAGTAAAGACGGATTTTTTCACCGCTCAGGTACGGCAGCAGCGGTGAGAAATCCGCTGATTTACCGTCACCGCCGAGCAGCAGATGCAGAAAGCCGTCCACCTGCAGGCCGTTCAGCGCCGCTTCGGTACTGCCGACGTTGGTTGCTTTGGAATCATCAATCCAGCGGATCCCGGCTGATTCGTGCACCAGCTGAAAACGGTGCGGCAGGCCGCTGTATGTGCGCAGTGCTTTCAGAGCACCTTCACGCGGGATATTGACCGCATCTGCCAGTGCCAGGGCTGCCAGGGCATTACAGTAGTTGTGCTGACCGTGCAGGATCATCTCATTGCAGCTGATAATTTTCCCGCCGCAGAAACAGAGTGACTGCTCATCGGTATCCAGCCAGTAATCCCCGGTTTCGACGCCGAAGCTGACATATTCAGACCGGTCACAATCACAGCCCGGCTGAGTCAGTGCATCTTCCGCGTTATACACACAAACGGCTGCGTCGTGATAAACACGCAGTTTTGCCGCACGGTACTGTTCCAGACCCTGCGGATAGCGATCCATATGATCTTCCGTGACATTCAGAACCGTGGCGGCTGCCGCTTTCAGGCTGAACGTGGTTTCCAGCTGAAAACTGGATAACTCAAGCACACAGAGATCGTAATCGTCTTTCAGCAGTTCCAGTGCCGGCAGGCCGATATTACCGCCGACACCGGTACGCAGACCGGCACAGCGTCCCATTTCCCCCACCAGGGAGGTTACGGTGCTTTTGCCGTTTGAGCCGGTGATCGCCACCACAGGCACTGTCACTTCGCGGGCAAATAATTCGATATCGCCGATAATTTCCGCACCGGCCTGTGCCGCTGCCTGCAGTTGCGGGGTACTGACCGCCACTCCCGGACTGGCGATAATCAGGTCGGCATCCAGCAGCCACTGCGCTTCAAAACCACCGCAATGATACTGAACGCTGTCCGGCAGCTTATCGATGCCGGGCGGGGAGGTGCGGGTATCCATCACTTTCGGCGTGACGCCGCGCGACAGAAAAAAGTCCACACAGGAAAGCCCGGTTAAACCGAGCCCGACAATCACAATGTCTTTCCCCTGATAATTCGTCATGATTAACGTACCTTGAGTGTCGCCAGACCGATCAGCACTAACATCAGGGAGATAATCCAGAAGCGGACAATAACCCTTGGTTCAGGCCAGCCTTTTAATTCATAATGGTGATGAATAGGTGCCATCCGGAAAATACGCTGACCGCGTAATTTGAAGGAGCCGACCTGTAAAATCACCGACAGCGTTTCCACCACGAACACACCGCCCATGATCAGCAACAGGAATTCCTGGCGCAGCAGAACAGCAATGGTACCCAGCGCACCGCCGAGTGCCAGTGAACCGACATCCCCCATAAAGACCTGGGCCGGATAGGTGTTAAACCACAGGAAGCCCAGCCCTGCCCCGACAATCGCGGTGCAGACAATGACCAGTTCCCCGGCATGCGGCAGATACGGGATATGCAGATAATGGGCGAAATTCACGTTACCGGTCGCCCACGCCACCAGCGCAAAACCGGCAGCCACAAAGACGGTCGGCATAATCGCGAGGCCATCGAGACCGTCCGTCAGGTTGACCGCATTACTGGTGCCGACAATCACAAAATACGCCAGCAGGATATACAGCACACCCAGCTGCGGCATCACATCTTTAAAGAACGGTACCACCAGCTCGGTCGCCGGCGTGTCTTTGCCGATGGCATACATGCTGAATGCCACGATCAGTGCCAGCACGGACTGCCAGAAATATTTCCAGCGGGCAATCAGCCCTTTGGTGTCTTTGCGCACTACTTTACGGTAGTCATCGATAAACCCGACAATCCCGTAACCAATCAGCACCAGCAGCACACACCAGACATACGGGTTGTCCAGACGCGCCCACAGCAGAACAGAAATGGCAATGGAGAACAGGATCATCACGCCGCCCATGGTCGGGGTACCGCGCTTGCTGAAGTGTGATTCCGGTCCTTCGCTGCGGACAACCTGACCAATCTGCATTTTCTGGAGATAGGCAATCACATGCGGCCCCATCCATAATGCGATAATCAGCGAGGTCAGCAGGCCGACGATGGCGCGGAACGTCAGGTAAGAGAAGACGTTAAACGCAGTGTGAAACTGCACCAGATACTCAGCCAGCCAAATCAGCATGGGACATTCTCCTGCAAGGCGTGCACAACTTCTTCCATTGCGGAGCTGCGTGAACCTTTAACTAATATTGAAATTGATGAATGCTGTGCCACCAGCGGTGCCAGCGCAGCAATGAGGGTTGTTTTGTCAGCGAAATGGCGTCCCTGGCACTCATCACTGATAAAATGACTGAACTGACCTGCGGTGAACACCGCATCCAGCCCGGCATCACGGGCAGCCTGCCCGACTCTGCGGTGACTCTCTTCGGCGTAACCGCCCTGTTCGCCGATATCCCCGGCAACCAGCACACGATAACCCGGCAGTTGTGCCAGCACACGGATTGCGGCAATCATTGAGCCGTCATTGGCATTGTAGGTGTCGTCAATCACCAATTTACCCGGTGCCAGCTCAACCGGGTATAACCGCCCCGGAACAGCACGGGTCTGCGCCAGGCCACTGCGGATATCCGCCAGTGTCGCCCCGGCAGAGAGTGCCAGTGCCGCTGCCGCGAGAGCATTAGCAATATTATGACGGCCCGGCAGCGGCAGTGTGACAGCAGTGCTGCCTGCCGGTGTGTGCAGGGTAAAATCGGTGGTCAGCGGATTTATCACCACATCAGCCGCGTAAAAATCGGCCTGCGGATGCGGATCAACGGAGAAACACCAGCGGGTCTGACGCGGCGTCAGGTGGGCCTGCCAGTGAGTGACATCATTGCTTTCCAGATTGATGATCGCGGTGCCTTCATCAGTCAGGCCGGTGAAGATTTCCCCTTTTGCCTGCGCGATGGCGTCTGCGGAACCGAACTCGCCGATATGGGCGGCAAACAGGTTATTCACCAGCGCGGTCTGCGGGTGCGTCATGGCGGCAGTATAGGCGATTTCACCGGTGTGGTTGGCACCCAGCTCAATCACCGCAAACTGATGTTTTTCTGTCAGGCGCAGCAATGTCAGCGGCACGCCGATATCATTATTAAAATTACCGGCGGTAAACAGGGTTTCACCTGCCTGCTGTAAAATCGCAGCGGTCATCTCTTTAACAGACGTTTTGCCGGAAGACCCGGTCAGTGCGACCACTTTTGCCTGACTGCGGTCACGGTTGCCTTTCGCCACCGCGCCCAGCGCAAGACGGGTATCGTTAACAATAATCTGCGGACAGTTCACGTCCATACGGCGGTTCACCAGGACAGCGGCGGCACCTTTCGCTGCCACATCCGCAATAAAATCATGCGCATCAAAACGTTCACCGGCCAGAGCGATAAACAGCGCACGTTCACCGACAGTGCGGCTGTCCGTGGTGATACTCTCAATCCGTTCTGATGCCGCGTGACCGCTGAGGATAAGCTCCCCGGCGGTCAGTTGTGCGATATCAGCGAGGGAGAACGGGATCATGCGATGACTCCCAGCAGGCGGGCGACGGTCAGGCGGTCGGAGTAGTCCAGACGGCGGTTGCCGACCAGCTGATAATCCTCATGCCCTTTTCCGGCCACCAGCACCACATCATCCGGTTTTGCCTGCATCACCGCAAAGGTGACCGCTTCCGCACGGCCCGGGATCGGCAGAGCACGGGAGGTATCAACCAGCCCGGCCATAATGTCATTGATAATCGCCTGCGGCTCTTCGCTGCGCGGGTTATCATCGGTGATCACCACCACATCGGATTCCTGCTCGGCAATGGCCCCCATCAGCGGGCGTTTACCTTTGTCGCGATCACCGCCGCAGCCGAAGACACACCACAGTTTGCCTTTGGTATGCAGACGCGCCGCACTCAGTGCTTTTTCCAGCGCATCCGGGGTGTGAGCATAATCGACAACAACCGTTGGCCGGTTATCCGCCGTGAAAACTTCCATCCGGCCGCAGACTGGCGTTAACGCCGCTGCGCTGCTCAGAAGCGCGTTCAGGTCATAACCCAGTGCCAGCAGTGTTGCTGCTGCCACCAGCAGGTTGCTGACGTTAAAGGCGCCCATCAGCGGACTATCCAGTTCACCGTCACCCCAGCTTGAGGTAAAGGTGATGTGCGCCCCGCTGTCATGGTAATCCACCGAAACGGCTTTCAGGAAACGCCCCTGCCAGTCAGCCGGCAGATTGTCATCCATTGTGACGGCGACCGCTTCCGGCAGTTTTGCCAGCCATTTCAGCCCTGTCTCATCATCCGCATTTATAATTTTTTGTTCGCTGTGATGGGTTGAGAACAGCAGCCATTTGGCAGCTTCATAATTCGCCATATCACCGTGGTAATCGAGATGATCACGGCTTAAGTTAGTAAAGACAGCCGCCCGGAACGGCAGTGCAGCCACACGGCTCTGAACCAGCCCGTGAGAGGAGACTTCCATTGCCGCCACCGTGGCACCTTTCTTCGCCAGTTTGTCCAGTTCGAGCTGGATATCGACGGCTGAGCCGGTGGTGTTTTCCGTCGGGATCACATGACCAAGCAACCCGTTCCCGACCGTCCCCATCACGGCACTGGTTTCGCCCATCGCCTGAGTCCACTGCGCCAGCAGCTGGGTGGTGGTGGTTTTACCGTTAGTCCCGGTGACGCCGATCAGTTTCAGACGCTCCGCCGGATGGTGATAGAACTCACCGGCCAGACGGGATAATTTTTCATTCAGGTGGCTGAGATAAACCACCGGTACGCCATGCAGAACCTGCACACTGCCGTCTTCTGCTGCGCCATCCGCTTCCGCGACCACGGCAGCCACACCCTGGGCAATGGCCTGAGGAATGTAGTGACGTCCGTCAGACTGGTGGCCTTTAACCGCCAGGAACAGATCACCGGCAGCCGCTTTGCGGCTGTCCAGGGTCATATCACGTAACGCCTTAGCCGGTGCATCAACACCGAGCGGCGCGAGTAAATCGCGCAAATTACGATCTGCCACTTGTACCCTCTTTTGGTTTAGTAATAACCACTTCATTAGATTGTTCTTCCGGTGTCAGCGCATCGGGTTCCACATTCATTGTCCGCAGAACACCGCCCATGATGGCACCGAATACCGGTGCGGAGATCGCACCCCCGTAATACTTGCCGCCCTGCGGGTCGTTGATAATCACAACCAGTGCAAAACGCGGACGGCTTGCCGGTGCAACCCCGGCGGTGTAAGCGATATAACGGTTCACGTATTTGCCGTCATCGCCCACTTTTTTTGCGGTCCCGGTTTTAATCGCCACGCGGTACCCTTTGATCGCAGCGCGCGTTCCGCCGCCGCCCGGTAACGCAACACTTTCCATCATCTGAACCACGGTTTTCATCACCGGCTCAGGGAAGACACGGGTGCCCGGCACCGGCGGATCCACTTTTGTGATGGACAGCGGGCGGTAAATCCCGAAACTGCCGATTGTTGCATAGGCACGCGCTAACTGTAACGGTGTTACCATCAGCCCGTAACCGAAAGAAAAGGTGGCCCTTTCAAGCTCAGACCACCGTGTTTTTTTACTTGGATATATGCCACTGCTTTCTCCGACCAGCCCCAGATTGGTCGGTTTTCCCAGCCCGAAACGCGAATAGACGTCCACGAGTTCCTGAGCGGGCATCGCTAACGCAAGTCTTGAGACACCTACGTTACTCGACTTCTGTAAAATACCGGTGATGGTCAGTTCGGCATAACGCGCCACGTCTTTGATTTCATGACCACTGATCCGGTACGGATAGGTATTCACCACGCTGTTCGGTTTGATGATGTTGTTGTGCAGTGCGGTCATCACCACCAACGGTTTTACCGTCGAGCCCGGTTCAAAAATATCGGTGATAGCGCGGTTACGCATGGCATCTTTCGGCGTGCCCTGGAGGTTGTTCGGGTTATAGGACGGGCTGTTCGCCATCGCCAGAATCTCCCCGGTATTCACATCCACCAGAATCGCCGTGCCGGATTCCGCTTTGTTCAGTGCCACTGCACTGCTGATTTCGCGGTATACCAGCGCCTGTAAACGCTCATCAATACTGAGTGTCAGATTATGTCCGGCCTGACTTTCACGGGCGATGGTGTCTTCGATAACACGGCCGCCGCGATCTTTGCGGACTGTCCGCTGTCCCGGAACCCCGGTCAGCCAGCGGTCAAAGCTTTTCTCAACCCCTTCAATCCCTTCATCATCAATATTGGTGACACCAATGATGTGAGCAGTGACGGAGCCGGACGGGTAATACCGTTTTGATTCTGCCTGTAAATAAATTCCCGGCAGATTCAGTTTTTTCACATAATCGCCGATAGTCGGGTTCACCTGACGCGCCAGATAGACAAAACGGCCTTTCGGGTTCGCCGTGACTTTGCTTTTCACCTGGTCGAGCGGAATATTCAGCGCTTCGGACAGTGCGCGCCAGCGGGTGTCATCCCCTACCCCGCCTTTGTCGGCTAACTCTTTCGGATCAGCCCAGACCGCATTCACCGGTACACTGACCGCCAGCGGACGCCCCATACGGTCGCTGATCATGCCGCGTGCGGTCGGGATCTCCTGGACGCGCAGCGAGCGCATGTCGCCCTCTTTGACCAGCATGTCCGGGTTGATAATCTGTAAATACGCGACCCGGATCAGCAGTGCGGCCAGGGCAAGCCCGATACCGCCGCATAACAACGCAAAACGCCAGCTGATAAAACTGGCTTTTTCTTCCGGACGTTTGATACGGGCACCGCCCTGCGTTTTGGCTGCTGCTTTTCTGCTTTTCATGCCTTCGTCATTTTGTTACGACAATTTTTTCGTTTGCCGGATCCACATGCTGCATACTGAGACGCTCAACGGACAGGCGCTCGACACGGCTGTGATCCCCCAGGGCGTTCTCTTCCAGAATCAGGTTACGCCATTCGATATCCAGCGAGTTACGCTCCAGCACAAGATGTTCCCGCTCTGCGGTCAGCAGACGTGTTTTATGTGCCGTGATGACCACAAAAATCGCGCTGACGATCACTGCAATAAATAAAATCGCAGGGATAAATCCGTGGCGCAGCAGGTCACGACAAATAACACGGGCTAAATTGTGCCGTTCTGTGGTCATGCTTTCTCCGCAAAGCGCAGCACTGAACTGCGGGCACGCGGGTTAACACTGATTTCCTGCTCTGACGGTTTCATTTTCCCGGCCAGTTTCAGCGCCGGTGTACCGTGTGCTTTCAGTTGTTCTTCCGTCAGCGGTAATCCGTGCGGCACCTGTGGTCCGCGGCTTTCGTTGCGCATAAACTGTTTCACAATCCGGTCTTCCAGCGAGTGGAAGCTGATGACCGATAAACGACCGCCCTGAGCCAGAATACTCAGTGCGCCGGTCAGCGCCTGGCGGATTTCATCCAGCTCGCTGTTGACATAGATGCGGATCGCCTGGAAGCTGCGGGTCGCCGGATGCTTATGTTTTTCTTTCACCGGCGACACGGCGGCGATCAGTTCCGCCAGCTGTTTTGTCCGCGTCAGCGGCTCTTCGGTCTTGTTCCGTTCAACAATCGCGCGGGCAATCCGTTTTGAAAAACGCTCTTCGCCGAAATTCTTCAGCACCCACGCAATATCGTCTTCTTTGGCTTCAGTCAGCCACTGTGCGGCGGAAATCCCCCGCGTCGGGTCCATGCGCATATCCAGCGGCCCGTCACGCATAAAGGAGAACCCGCGCTCCGCATCGTCCAGCTGCGGGGAAGACACCCCGAGATCGAGCAGAACGCCGTTAATCTGTCCGCCCAGTTCCAGCTCATTCACATAACCGGCGATACCGGAAAACGGGCCGTGAATAATGGAAAAACGCGGGTCGTCAATCTGTGCCGCCGCGGCAATCGCCTGCGGATCCCGGTCAATGGCGATCAGACGCCCCTGCGGACCGAGTTTTGATAAAATCAGGCGGGAGTGCCCGCCCCGGCCGAATGTGCCGTCGATATAAATGCCGTCTTCACGGATCTGTAATCCGTTAACGGCTTCATCCAGTAAAACACTGGTATGCTGAAACTGACTCTCTGCCATTTAAAGTGATAAATCCTGTAACCGGGCGGATAAAGGTCCGGATGCCGTCTGCCCGGCAGCAATATCATCCTGTACCTGCTGATACCACGTCTGCTCATCCCACAGCTCAAACTTATTGAACTGCCCGACCAGCATGACTTCTTTGGTTAACCGCGCATGTGTGCGCAGTGTACCGGCTAACAAAAGACGTCCCGCACTGTCCATCTGGCATTCCGTGGCATGGCCCAGTAACAGGCGCTGAACACGGCGCTCTGTGGGATCCATGGTGGACAATTGAGCCAGCTTCAGTTCGATCAGTTCCCATTCCGGTAAAGTGTAAAGCAGCAGGCACGGCTGGTGGAGATCGATAGTGCAGACCATCTGACCTTCCGACTTTTCAGCAAGCAGCGACCGGTACCGTGCCGGTACGGTTATGCGCCCTTTGCTGTCAAGATTAACCAGTGTTGCCCCGCGAAACATTCGTTTCTCCGCTCAGTTTTGCCCTGAATTACCACTTTCACCCACAATTTCCCACCAACAGAGTTTACGAATGGTACGAAAAGCTTGTCAAGCCAGCGCTGACAAGGTTTCGTTTCCGTTCTCGGGGAATAAAGGGGTGAGAAAATATGGGATTTTTTACTTCAGGGAACAGAAGTGAGATAACACACTGATTCAAATCAGAAAAAAATTCACATAATACACACTCGGCTAACCGGGGCAAATTATACCGAATCTGACGAAAGAAAGATGCATTTTTGCGAGGTATCGCTCACTTTCAGGATAAAAAATCACCACCATCCACCGCATTTCCGTCTTTTTGTGCCGGTCATCTGTGCTGTTACTTTCTGTTACAGCTCGTGATTATTTACTATTTGAAAATTTAATATTCAGTTTATCAATAGCATAACGGTCACAAAACTGAACGGAGGATATTCTGTGGTGTAAATCCTTAATCAAAATAAGTGTATTTACGGAGGAAAAACAGGCGTTCTGTGAAAATTGTCAATTTCTGTCAATCGGCAGAATTGAAAAAAAAATCTTAGGATTCCTCTCAAAAAGAGTTTTTCATCTGTTTTCGTACAAACTAAACAAAAATACCTATACGTTTCCGTACAGGTATCAGGAAAAATAATTATTTTATGGTCTGAATCTTACCGGCGGCTCAGACTGCCGCGGCGGCACAGATCACGGCGGATCCGGGTGATACCCGCTGCCGGTTTCTGTTTTTCATCCAGGCTCGCCAGCACCAGCTCCAGCACGCGCTCAGCAATATCACGATGACGCTGCGCCACAGACAGTACCGGACACTCAAGGAAATCCAGCAGTTCATGATCACCGAAGGTTGCGATCACCAGTTGCCCCGGCAGACGGCCGCTGCGGGCCAGCGTGGCATCCATCACACCCTGTAACAGAGCAAATGACGTGGTAAACAGCGCATCCGGCATCGGGTTGCTTTCCAGCCAGCTATCGAACGCTTTGGCGGCAGCATCACGCTCATAACTGTCGGCATACAGGAAATTCACCTTGCGGGCATCGCCTTCCCAGGCTTCACGGAACCCCTGCTCACGCAGGAAACTGACGGAAAGTTCCGGTAACGCGCCGAGATAAACTACCGATTCTGCCGGGAACTGACGCAGTTCAGCGGCCAGCATTTTGGCATCCTCAAAGTCATCCCCGACCACACTGATAAAGTGCTCATTTTCCAGTGCGCGGTCAAGCGCGACAATCGGCAGCGAGCGGTTTGCCCAGCGCTGATAGAACGGATGTTCCGGCGGCAGTGCGGTGGAAACGATAATCGCATCCACCTGACGCTGTAACAGGTGTTCCACACAACGGATTTCATTGTCAGGCTGGTCTTCGGAGCAGGCAATCAGCAGCTGATAACCCCGGCTGCGCGCCTGGCGCTCCAGATAATTTGCGATGCGGGTGTAGCTGGTGTTCTCCAAATCCGGGATCACCAGTCCGATTGAGCGGGTACGGCCTGCACGCAGACCGGCAGCCACCGCATTCGGATGGTAATTATGTTCACGAACCACCGCCATCACTTTTTCGACAGTTTTGTCACTCACACGATATTGTTTTGCTTTTCCGTTGATGACATAACTGGCCGTCGTGCGCGACACACCGGCAAGGCGGGCGATTTCATCCAGTTTCACGTTAACCCCTTACAAATCAGGAAACGGCCCGAACAACGGGCCAATAAGAAGAGCAATCAGTTTACCCTTTCACCACGAATATTTCACCGCATTATTTTGTCACCGCGCGACATCCCGACGATACCAGAACGGGCAATCTCCACAATTTCGGCAAAGCCGCGCACCGCATCCAGGAAGGCATCCAGCTTTTCACTGGTGCCGGTCAGCTGCACGGTATAGAGCGTCGCAGTCACATCCACAATCTGTCCGCGGAAGATATCGGTACTGCGTTTGACCTCATCCCGCCCGTAGCCGCTGGCCTGCAGTTTCACCAGCATCACCTCACGTTCAATGTGAGAGGCAGAAGTCAGTTCTGTGACACGGAACACATCCACCAGCTTATTGAGCTGTTTTTCAATCTGCTCCAGCACCCGCGCATCCCCTTTGGTCTGGATGGTCAGGCGGAACAGTGACGGGTCATCCGTCGGGGCTGCGGTGATACTTTCGATATTATACCCGCGCTGGGAAAAAAGCCCTGCCACACGGGATAATGCCCCTGTTTCGTTTTCTAATAAGATTGACAGAATCCGGCGCATGATCAGGTCCTCTCCGTTTTGCTTAACCACATTTCATCCATCCCGCCGTTGCGGATCTGCATCGGATAAACATGCTCTTTCTCATCCACCATCACATCGGCGAACACCAGCCGCTTCTCTTCGCGGACAATGCGCAGTGCCTCCGCGAGCTGTTCGCGCAGCGTGGTTTTATCACTGATACTGATACCGACATGCCCGTACGCCTCTGCCAGACGGACAAAATCAGGCAGTGAGTCCATATAAGAGTGCGAATGACGGCCGTGATAAACCATATCCTGCCACTGCTTCACCATACCGAGGAACCGGTTGTTCAGATTAAGCACCAGCACCGGCAGCCCGAACTGTAATGCCGTGGAAAGCTCCTGAATATTCATCTGAATGCTGCCGTCCCCGGTGACACACACCACCATATCATCCGGTTTCGCCAGCCGGACACCCAGTGCCGCCGGTAACCCGAAGCCCATCGTGCCCAGCCCGCCGGAGTTGATCCAGCGGCGCGGTTCATCAAACGGATAATAGAGCGCGGCAAACATCTGGTGCTGACCGACATCCGAGGTGATATAGGCCTTCCCGCCGGTCAGTTCCCACAGGGTGCGGATCACGGTCTGTGGCTTGATTTTCTCCCCGCTCTCATCAATGGTCAGACACTGTTTCGCTTTCCACTGATCAATACGCCGCCACCAGTCGCACAACGCATCCGGATCCTGCTCATCGGTCAGCGATTCCAGCTGTAACAGCATCTGCGCGAGACACAGTTTTGCATCACCGACAATCGGAATATCTGCTGCCACGGTTTTGGAGATAGACGCCGGATCGACATCGATATGAATGACCGTTGCCTGCGGGCAGTATTTCGCCAGGTTATTGGTGGTCCGGTCATCGAAACGGACACCGACGGCAAAAATCACATCACTGTGATGCATGGTATTGTTTGCTTCATATGTCCCGTGCATACCCAGCATACCGACACACTGCGGATGAGTGCCCGGAAACGCGCCCAGCCCCATCAGGGAAAGCGCCACCGGCAGACGCAGTTTATCCGCAAGGGTGAAAATCTCCGGGCTGCATCCGGCACTGATGGCTCCGCCGCCGATATACATGACCGGGCGTTTTGCCTGCATCAGTGTGATCAGGGCGCGTTTGATCTGCCCTTTGTGACCGGCGCCGGTCGGGTTATACGAGCGCAGACTGATCCGTGACGGGTAGCTGTATTCATGCTGCTGCTGGACAATATCTTTCGGAAAATCAATCACCACCGGCCCGGGACGTCCGGTTTGTGCCAGATAAAACGCTTTTTTGATGGTGGCGGGAATATCCGCGACATCGTGTACCAGGTAACTGTGCTTCACGACCGGGCGGGAGATCCCCACCATATCCACTTCCTGGAAGGCGTCGTTGCCGATCAGGGCACTCGCCACCTGACCGGACAACACCACCAGCGGCACCGAATCCATATACGCGGTGGCAATACCGGTAATGGCATTAGTCGCCCCCGGGCCGGAAGTGACCAGCACCACGCCGGTTTTGCCGGTCGCACGGGCATAGCCGTCCGCCATATGCACAGCGGCCTGCTCGTGGCGCACCAGAATATGCCCGACACCGCCCACGGTATGCAGTGCATCGTAAATATCCAGAACAGCACCGCCCGGATAGCCGAATACGTGTGATACGCCCTCATCAATTAAGGAGCGCACGATCATTTCTGCCCCTGTCAACCTCTCCATAAATGCTCTCCTGCCCGTGATTGCGGGTTGTAACTGCAAGTGATGTGTTTGTCTGTTTTTAGTTATCTGAGGATTAACATAACGATAAAATGACAGTGCTGGCAAATGCGTTTTTCGGGAAGCAAAAAGCGGAAAACCACAGGAATAAAGGAAATGTCATGATCCGCAGATGATCATACCTGCAGCAGCAGATCACAAAGCAGAGTTCACTGAGAGTGAGGGAAAAACCGGCGGGATATAAAAACGGCACTGCACAGGAAACCGGCAGTGCCGTCAGGGACATCAATCAGTCCGTATACATGGACTCAATTTCGCGCTGATAGCGCTGAGCGATCACTTTACGGCGCAGTTTCAGGGTCGGTGTCAGCTCACCGAGCTCCATGGAGAAATTCTGCGGCAGCAGTGTGAAACGTTTGACCTGATGAAAGGCAGCGATATTTTTCTGCAACTCTTTCAGACGGCTTTCAAACAGCGCCACAATCTGACTGTTTTTCAGCAGTTCCATCCGGTCATAGTATTTCAGATTCAGCGCCCGGGCATGCTCTTCCAGAGTGTCAAAGCACGGCACAATCAGTGCAGAGACAAACTTACGCGCATCGGCGACCACGGCGATATGCTCAATAAAGCGATCCTGTCCCAGTGTGCCTTCCAGCATCTGCGGCGCAATATATTTGCCGTTGGAGGTTTTCATCAGATCTTTCAGACGTTCGGTGATAAACAGATTGCCCTGCTCATCCAGCGCACCGGCATCACCGGTCCGCAGCCAGCCGTCATCAGTAAAGGCCTGACGGGTCTCTTCCGGCTTATTGTAATAGCCGCGCATCACGACCGGCCCGCGCACCTGAATCTCGTTTTCCTCACCGATACGCACTTCCACGTCCGGCAGCGGCACACCGATAGAGCCGAGCTGATAACCGCTGTTTTCCCAGCAGGATACCGTGGCACAGGTTTCCGTCATGCCGTAGCCGTATTTGATGTTAATACCGACAGCGAGGAAAAAGCGGATAATCTCATCATCCAGCCGCGCACCCGCTGCCGGTAAGAAACGGACGTTGCCGCCGAGCACATCACGCAGTTTGCCGAGCACTTTTTTCTGTGCGAACTGATCACACCGCGCGGCCAGCCATGACGGTTTATCACCACGCTGCTGTGCATCAAGGGTCTTTTTACCGGTGCGCACCGCCCAGTGGAATAACGCCCGTTTATACCACGGCGCCTGTGCCACTTTTTCGTAAATACCACTGAACACTTTCTCATAGAAACGCGGCACCGCACACATCACGGTCGGTTTCACCGACACCATGGCTTTGCGCACCAGATTGGTATCACTGAGATAGACATTCAGTGCGCCGGTGTGCATCACATAGAAACTCCAGGCGCGCTCAAAAACATGCGTCAGCGGCAGGAAGCAGAGTGAAATATCATTTTCAGTCAGCGTCAGCCGTTCATCATGCAGATAAAGCTGAGCCGCCATATTGCGGTAATCCAGCATCACGCCTTTCGGCTCACCGGTGGTTCCGGAGGTATAAATCAGGGTAAAAAGATCATCAAGAGAGCAATCCGCAATGCGCTGACGCAGCGCTGAGGCATAACTGCCGTTATGCCCGTTCATAAACTGACGCAGTGTGCAGACTGCCGGATGCGACGGGATCGCCGTATTTTCCGGGTTCATAATGATGATTTTCTGCAGGGACGGGCAGAGGGCGAGCAGCGACAGTGCAATTTCCGCCTGTTTCTGACCGTCCACGAACAGGATGCGCACCTGCGCATCATTGAGAATATAGGCCGCCTGGTCATCACTGCTGGTGGCATAGAGCGGCACCACAATGGCGCGGCACTGGAGAATCGCCAGGTCGGTTAATGTCCACAGGGCGCTGTTGTGCGAGAAAATGGCGACATTTTCCTGAACCTCAACCCCTTCAGCCAGCAGGGCTTCCGCCAGATTTTCACTGAACGTCCCGGCCTGCTGCCAGGTAAAATCGATATGCTGACCCTGTTCACACCACTGTCGCAGTGCGATTTGGTCACCCCGGCGCTGTTTCTGCTGTTGCAGCCGCGTCACTAAATGATAGTGATGCAAATTTGTTGTTGTCACACGCGTTTCCTTTACTGAGCCGTCAGACTGCACGGTTTCATGTTATGGAATAATTTTCAGCTTACAGGTGTAAGCTTAATTTTTTTCGCAAGTGTAGCCTGTTGTCCCTGGGAACAAAAGAAAATTTAGTTATCTTTGCATATGCCGGATCACAAAAAAGCACCGGCAGGCGAATCTGCCTGCCGGTACGGGAAATCAAATAAATGATCGATTACATATGATGCGTGAACTGGGTAAGCAGTGCCTTCATCCACTGGTGTCCTTTATCGCGGGTGCAGGCCTCATGCCAGATCAGAAACGCCGGACGGCTGACTTTATCCCACGGCAGCTGTACTTCCTGAATCGGCAGTACATGAGAATAGAGCTGAATCAGCCATTTCGGTGCAATCGCCACTAATTCTGTTTTCGAGACGATATTCAGCACACTGACTAAATTTGTTCCCTGATAAACAATAGCCCGCAGTAATTCATTATTCTCGTAATACGGTGAACTGAATGAATCAATTAAATCAAGCGATACCACTGCATGCTGCTCAGTAAAAATCTGTTTCTCCGTGACTGCATATTGTATACGCGGATGATTACGGGCAGCGACCAGTGATAATTGATCATTAAATAATAAGTGATGACTGTAATCCGGTTTATCGAAACGGTTATAACTGATAGCAAAATCCGTTTCCTGATATTTCAGGTTATGTTCAATATGCGAATTCATATAAGACTGAATATTGACATCGATATTTTCACTGTGAAGTTTAACCTGTTCAATTATTTTGTCTGTCAGACGGATATCCAGCGGACTGGAAACCGCCAGATTAAATACCCGTTCACTGCTGCCCGGCTCAAAACCTGCACCCGGCAGTTCATTGTGCACCAGCTGCAATGCCTGCCTGACCGGACCAAACAACTGTTTTGCACGGGCAGTCGGCTGAATCCCCCGGCCGAAACGGACGAATAATTCATCATTAAACATAACCTTAAGTCTTGACACCGCATTACTGACAGCCGGTTGTGACATACCTAAAAGTTCAGCGGCCCGGGTGACATTCTGCATCTGCATAACTGCATCAAAAACCGTCAGCAGATTAAGATCCACATTGCGCAGCTGTGTTTCACCGGATTCTTTTTTCACTTCTGCCACTGAGGTGTATTCAGTCATCTTAAACTCCAATAAATGATTATAATGACTTCAATAAGCCACCTGCCGCCACGATGAAACGGCAGATCAATACAAAATTGAAATCTATTATCTCAATTGATTATCTAATTAATAATTGAGTCTCTTCCTTGTATGGTTCTGAATACGCAGATGCGTATCATCATCACAATGCATACTATTTGAATATTTAAAGCAAGCAACTTATTCATGAAATCAATACATCTGTATTGCTTTATTCATTTAGTTTCCATGCAATGAGATAATAAAACAAAGATTGTGTTTATTCATAATAAAATTGTCATCTGTCAGCATAAAAAATCTGATTTTTTTTACTGACATAACAGAATAAATAAACGGTTCAATGAATATCTCACCGGTTACCGGTGGCAACCTGACCGCCGGTAACCGTATTCCCTGCCGACTCAACCGGTTCGGATTCTCTGCAAAAAAAATTCTGTAAAAATATTAGTCCAATCATTGAGCTGACTTATAGATGAAAACGCTGATTAATTTTTATAAATTAGTCAATTTATCTGCTTTCTGCCCTTTTTTTCGCCTTCGCCCGGTATCTCCGGTGAGAAGGCATGGTTGACAGACCATTTTATATTCAGTATCAATAATACATCGCCACGGATACGCTCTGCGTTTCGTGCCACTGAATTGACTGAGAAGGTTATCACTATGTCTTTCACTTTCCGCCTAAACAGCCTGCTAATTATCGCCTTAACTGCGCGTGGCGGGTTCGTGGCCGGAAGTTCCTCATAACTTTCTCCCTGAGACCTGAAAAACCCGCGCAATGTCGCGGGTTTTTTTTATACCTGCAAACCGGAAAACAGAACAAGAAATAACCGAGAGGATCACAACATGAGCGATAACGTCATCATTTTTGATACCACACTGCGTGACGGGGAGCAGGCATTACAGGCCAGTCTCAGTGTCAAAGAGAAGTTACAGATTGCTTTCCAGCTCGAACGCATGGGGGTCGATATTATTGAGGCCGGTTTCCCTGTCTCCTCGCCCGGTGATTTTCAGTCGGTGCAGACCATCGCCCGCGAAATCAAAAACAGCCGTATCGCAGCCTTGTCCCGTTGTGTGATCGGTGACATTGACGCGGCGGCGGAATCCCTGAAAGTCGCGGAAGCCTTCCGGTTACATATGGTGCTCGCCACCTCCGGTATTCACGTCAAAACCAAGTTGCGCAAGACCTTTGCTGACATCATCGATATGGCGGTCGGCTCGATTAAACATGCCCGCCGCTTTACCGATGACGTCGAGTTCTCCTGCGAAGACGCCGGGCGCACCGATATCGATGATTTATGCCGTATTGTGGAAGCGGCAATTAACGCCGGTGCCACCACGGTCAACATTCCGGACACCGTTGGCTATACCACGCCGTACCAGTTCGGCGGCATTATCAGTGAATTATTCAACCGTGTACCGAACATCGACAAAACCATCATTTCTGTCCACTGTCATGACGACCTGGGGATGTCCGTTGCCAACTCGATCACCGCCGTGCAGGCCGGTGCCCGCCAGATTGAAGGTACGATCAACGGATTAGGCGAACGCGCCGGGAACTGCGCCCTGGAAGAAGTGATTATGGCGATTAAAGTGCGGGAAAAAATGCTGGGCGTGCGCACCGGGATCAACCACAAAGAGATTTACCGCACCAGCCAGCTGGTCAGCCAGTTATGCAACACCCCGGTACCGCCGAACAAGGCCGTGGTCGGCAGTAATGCCTTTTCCCACTCCTCCGGTATTCACCAGGACGGTGTGATCAAAAACCGCGAAACTTACGAAATCATGACGCCGGACAGCATCGGCCTGAAAGATAACTTAATCAACCTGACCTCCCGTTCCGGTCGCGCAGCAGTGAAACACCGGATGGCGGAAATGGGCTATCAGGAAGATGATTATAACCTGGATGAATTATACGCCGACTTCCTGCAACTGGCGGACAAGAAAGGTCAGGTCTTTGATTACGACCTGGAAGCGCTGGTGTTTATGAAACAGCAGCATCAGGAACCGGAACACTTCTCGCTGGCGTTCCTCAACACCCAGTCCGGTACCGGTGTCAAAGCGTCAGCAACCGTCAGAATGCAGGCCGGGGATGAAATCATCTCCGAATCCGCCCAGGGGAACGGCCCGGTCGATGCGGCTTATGAGGCTATCCGCCGTATCGCAGGTTACCCGCTGACCCTCGCCGCCTATCAGCTGACCGCCAAAGGTCAGGGAACAGACGCGCTGGGTCAGGTGAATATCGTGGTGGAGTATGAAGGCCGTAAATTCCACGGCATGGGGCTGGCGACCGATATTGTTGAATCCTCCGCCCAGGCCATGATCCACGCCGTCAACAGCATCTGGCGCGCCGGACAGGTAAAAGAAGAAAAACGGCGTATACAGTCAGATAACAACATGCACAACGATACTCATAACGATACTCATAACAACAATACAGAGACAAAGGAAGCGGTGTAATTATGTCGGAACAATTTCATATTGCAGTTTTACCGGGCGACGGAATCGGCCCTGAAATTATGGCCCAGGCCATTAAAGTGCTGGATGCGGTGCGCACCCGCTTTAACCTGACCATCACCACCAGTGAATATGATGTCGGCGGCATTGCCATCGACAACCACGGGCACCCGCTGCCGCCGGCCACGCTGAAAGGCTGCGAACAGGCCGATGCAGTGCTGTTCGGCTCGGTCGGCGGCCCGAAATGGGAAAAACTGCCGCCGGACTCCCAGCCGGAGCGCGGCGCGCTGCTCCCGCTGCGGGCACATTTCAAATTATTCAGTAACCTGCGCCCGGCACGGCTCTATCCGGCACTGGAAGCGTTCTGCCCGTTGCGCAGTGATATCGCCGCGCGCGGATTCGACATCCTGTGTGTCCGCGAACTGACCGGCGGGATCTATTTCGGGCAGCCGAAAGGCCGTGAAGGCGAAGGTAAATATGAGCGTGCTTATGATACCGAGGTGTATCACCGTTTTGAAATCGAACGCATTGCCCGTATCGCCTTTGCTTCAGCCCAAAAACGCCGTGGGCAGGTGACCTCGATTGATAAGGCCAATGTGCTGCAAAGCTCCGTATTATGGCGTGAAGTGGTAACAGAAATCGCCAAAGAATATCCGGATGTCGCACTGTCACACATGTATATCGATAACGCCGCTATGCAGATGGTGAAAGATCCGTCGCAGTTTGATGTGATCCTCTGCTCCAACCTGTTCGGCGACATTATCTCCGACGAGTGCGCCATGATCACCGGCTCCATGGGAATGCTGCCGTCCGCCAGCCTGAATGAGAAGAAATTCGGTCTGTATGAACCGGCAGGCGGCTCCGCGCCGGATATCGCCGGACAAAACATTGCCAACCCGGTGGCACAGATTTTATCCGCCGCCATGATGCTGCGCTTCAGTTGCGGACAGGATGCGGCGGCAGACAGTATAGAAAACGCGGTGAATCAGGCACTGAATGCCGGATACCGCACCCGCGACGTGGCCGGCAGCGGCAAGAGCGTGACCACTGACGAAATGGGCGACATTATCGCGCGTTTGATTACAGAAGGGGCTTAAGATGAGCACAGGAAAAACCTTATATCAAAAATTATATGATGCCCATGTGGTTCGTGAAGAAGCAAACGAAACGCCGATCCTGTATATCGACCGCCACCTGGTGCATGAAGTGACCTCACCACAGGCATTTGACGGATTACGGGCGAAAAACCGCCCGGTGCGCCGCCCGGAAAAAACCTTCGCCACCATGGATCACAACGTCTCCACACAGACCAAAGATATCAATGCCTGTGGTGAGATGGCCCGTAACCAGATGCAGGAACTGATCAAAAACTGTGAGGCCTTTGGTGTCCGTCTCTATGATCTGAACCATCCGTATCAGGGTATCGTGCATGTGATGGGGCCGGAACAGGGCATCACCCTGCCGGGTATGACCATTGTCTGCGGGGACTCTCACACCGCCACCCACGGTGCGTTCGGCTCACTGGCTTTTGGTATCGGCACTTCCGAAGTGGAACATGTGTTAGCCACTCAGACACTGAAACAGGCGCGAGCCAAAACCCTGAAAATTGAAGTGCGCGGCAAAGTGGCTCCCGGTATCACCGCCAAAGATATTGTGCTGGCGATCATCGGTCACACCGGCAGCGCGGGCGGTACCGGTTATATCGCGGAATTCTGCGGGGATGCCATTGAGGCGCTCTCCATGGAAGGCCGGATGACGGTCTGTAATATGGCGATCGAAATGGGCGCCAAAGGCGGAATGATTGCCCCGGATCAGACCACCTTTGATTATCTGAAAGGCCGTCAGTTCTCCCCGCAGGGCGCGGACTGGGATGCCGCCGTGGCTTACTGGCAGACCCTGAAAAGTGATCCGGATGCAAAATATGACGCGGAAATTATTATCAATGCCGCCGATATAGCCCCGCAGGTCACCTGGGGCACCAATCCGGGTCAGGTGATTGATATCAGCCATACCATTCCCGCACCGGAAAGCTTTACCGACCCGGTGGAAAGAGCCTCGGCGGAAAAAGCCCTCGCGTATATGGATTTAACCCCGGGCAAAAAATTAACCGATGTGAAAATCGACAAGGTGTTTATCGGCTCCTGCACCAACTCGCGGATTGAAGATTTACGCGCTGCCGCCGCCGTTGCCAAAGGGCGCAAAGTCGCGCCGGGAGTGCAGGCGATAGTGGTTCCGGGCTCCGGGCCGGTGAAATCACAGGCAGAAGCGGAAGGTCTGGATAAAATCTTCACCGATGCCGGGTTTGAGTGGCGTTTGCCGGGCTGCTCGATGTGTCTGGCGATGAACAATGACCGCCTGGCACCGGGAGAGCGCTGCGCCTCCACCAGCAACCGTAACTTTGAAGGGCGTCAGGGGCGCGGCGGACGTACTCACCTGGTCAGTCCGGCCATGGCTGCTGCAGCCGCTGTCACCGGCAGTTTCGCCGATATCCGTACCATTGAGATGCGCTGAGGGAGAGAGTCATGGAAAAATTTATTGTACATCAGGGCATTGCCGTACCGCTGGATGCCGCCAATGTGGATACCGATGCCATTATTCCGAAACAGTTTTTGCAGAAAGTAACCCGCACCGGCTTCGGGCAGCATTTATTCAATGACTGGCGTTTTCTCGATGATGACGGACAGGTACCGAACCCGGATTTTGTTCTCAATGTCCCGCGTTATCAGGGTGCATCGATTCTGCTGGCCCGTGAAAACTTCGGCTGCGGCTCCTCCCGTGAGCACGCACCGTGGGCCTTAACAGATTACGGCTTCAGAGTGGTGATTGCGCCAAGCTTTGCGGATATCTTTTACGGCAACGCATTCAATAACCAGTTATTACCGGTGAAATTACCCGAAGACGCGATTGATGCGCTCTTTGACCAGGTACAGAAAACAGAAGGTGCGCAGATTATTGTTGATCTGGAAAACCAGAAAGTGATCGCCGGTGAGCTGGAATACCCGTTCAGTGTTGATACTTTCCGCCGCCACTGCATGATGAACGGCCTCGACAGTATCGGCCTCACCTTACAACACGACGATATGATTTCCCGTTTTGAGGAAAAACTGCCTGCATTTATGAACTGATAACCGGATACATTTCCACCATTGAACCCCTGCCATCACCCCTTTTGTGATGGCAGCTTTTTCCCCGTTTTTCCCTGCCTCTTTTTCCGGATCACCGGACAGAAAAAAACCAGCCTTGCGGCTGGCGGTAAAAGTCACCATTACTCAAGAATCGGGAGTGAGTCAGGTATCACACTGACGTCATGAGCTGCTTTAATGACATTGAGTATGGACGTAATATACGGAAATAAAAATGGACAGAAAACCGACCGGAGTTCCTCTTTTATGAGCACACCACGCCTCCAGCACCAGTTTATCCGCCTGTGGCAGCATCATCAGGGACAGGAGACCGAAACCACCCTTCAGGAGATCGCCGATATCCTGCACTGCTCGCGCCGCCATGTCCGCTCTCTGCTCAGCAGTATGCAGACGGCAGGCTGGCTCAGCTGGCAGGCGGAAACCGGCCGTGGTAAGCGTTCACGTCTCTGTTTTCTGCAAAGCGGACGGGACTTGCAGCACGCCCGTGCCGAACTGCTGATTGAACAGGACAATATCGAAAAACTGGTGGCGATGGTCAATGATAAGGACGCGATGCGCCAGATGGTATTATCTCAGCTGGAACGCAGCTTCCGGCAGGGAAAAAGTCTGCTGCGCATTGTCTATTACCGTCCTTTTTATAATTTACTGCCCGGCTCGCCGCTTCGCCGCTCGGAAGTTCATCTGCTGAGCCAGATTTTTAACGGACTGACCGCCATAAATGAGGAAAACGGGGAAGCCATCCCGGCGCTGGCACATCACTGGCAGCAGACCGGCGACAAACAGTGGCGTTTCTGGCTGCGCCCGGCGATATTTTTCCACCACGGTCGTGAATTGCAGATGGTGGATATCATTTCCTCTTTTGAACGCCTGCGCGACACACACCCGCTGTTCAGCCATATCCGCACTGTCCGTTCCGATATGCCTTACATTATTGATATCACGCTGAATGAAGCCGACAGCTGGTTCCCGGTGCTGACCGGCAGCCCGCATGCCGCCATTCTGCCCCATGAGTGGCAGGAACTGCCTGACTTTGCCCGCCGCCCTGTCGGCACCGGCCCGTATCAGGTGGTCTGCAATAATGACCGCAAACTGACGATCCGCGCCTTTGACCATTATTACGGCTTCCGTGCTCTGCTGGATGAAGTTGCTGTACTGGTGGTGCCGGAGCTGGAAGAAAAAATGGTCTGCACGACGCTGCATATCGGCGCGGACGGCCCGGAACGGGATTCTCTCGACAGCCGGATGGAAGAAGGCTGTTATTTTCTGCTGCACGACGTACGCTCGGCAAAAGGAGAGCGGGACGATATCCGCCGCTGGCTCAACAGCCTGATGACCCCGGTCAGTCTGCTGTATCACTGCGAACCTCTGTATCAGCGTCACTGGTGGCCCGCTTACGGGCTGCTGCTGCGCTGGCATCACAGCAAGCTTATCCCGCCCTGTGAAAAACCGGCTGATCTGACAGAACTGACGCTGACCTATTATCAGGATCATCACGAATACCATGCTATCGGCAAATTATTGCAGCAGCTGCTGGCGGAACAGGGCGTGAAACTGACGATTAACATCACGGATTACGAGACCTGGTTTAACGGCGATTGTGACAGTGATTTCTGGCTGGCGACCGCCAACTTTTATAAGCCGCTGGATTTTTCGGTTTTCGCCACCCTGTACGAGCTGCCGCTGCTGCGCCGCTGCCTGGGAGATGATTTGCGTGCGCCGCTGAAACAATGGCGGCAGCGCACCCTGTCCCTGGCGGCATGGTGTGAGCAGATCATTGACAGGCAAATGCTGTTCCCGCTGTTCCATCACTGGCTTGAATTACAGGGGCAGCGCAGTATGCGGGGCGTCAAAATGAATACCTTCGGCTGGTTTGATTTTAAATCTGCCTGGTTTATCCCGCCGGACAGTTAATTCACAGAAAACGGTAAAGTTATAAACACCCTCTGATAAAAAACCGGCTTTTATTCACGTTTTCTGTGGATATAGTTGTGAAAAACGCAAGGGTAATGGGGGTATAGTTTTTAACAGCCCCTTGTTGATAAAATCACGACTGTTAAATAAACCCTGATAAATCATATCAGTGAGGAAATAATAAAAGAGAATTATCCGAAAAAATCACCGGCATTTTTTTTAACAGACTTACACAGCACAAAAAATAACCACACCCGGTGTTATCCACAGATTGTGACTTATCCGTGAGCAAAACCCCTGCTGAAACGCGAAAACAGGCGGAAGTCAAGCCTGTAAATCAAACCAGTAGTGGGGTGGTTTTCCACTTATCCCATAAAGCTGTGGATAACTCAGTGTAAGATCCTGTTTATTGTCTGAGGATGCTGGTGCACAACCTTCTGCACTTATTGCGGCGACGAAAATTAATAGCTATATATCAATAAATTAGATAATATTTATTTTTCATTCATGCCTATGTATTATTTTACCGGATAACACTGTTCAACTTTTAAGCATATAACATGACACAACTTTTTCAGCCGCCATTACCCCCGGCCAGCGAATCTGAGCTGCTCAGCCGCGCCCAATCCCTTGCCGGTGCCACGTTCGGTGAGCTGGCGGGCTGTGCCGGTATTCCGGTGCCGCCGGATCTGCGCCGTGATAAAGGCTGGGTCGGGATGCTGCTGGAATACTGGCTGGGCGCGGATGCGGGCAGCAAAGCAGAACAGGATTTTGCTCACCTCGGCGTGGAGCTGAAAACCATCCCGGTGGATGAATCCGGCGTGCCGCTGGAAACCACGTTTGTCTGTGTCGCCCCGCTGACCGGCAACAGCGGCGTCACCTGGGCGGAGTGTCATGTACGCCATAAACTCTCCCGTGTACTGTGGGTACCGGTGGAAGGCGCGCGCCATATCCCGCTGGCAGAGCGCCGTATCGGCACTCCGCTGCTATGGTCACCGTCGGAGGAGGAGGAACGCCTGCTGCGCGCCGACTGGGAAGAGCTGATGGATATGATTGTGCTGGGAAAAGTGGAGCAGATCACCGCCCGTCATGGTCAGGTGATGCAGATCCGCCCGAAAGCCGCCAACAGCCGCGCACTCACAGACGCTATCGGTCCGCACGGACAACCGATACAAACACTGCCCAGAGGCTTTTATCTGAAGAAAAATTTCACTGCCCCCTTACTTAAGCGCTATTTCCGGTGCTGATCACTGTTTTGGGAGTTCGCTCCCGGTAAATATGAATCGCTTCAGTCATTAATATCGGTTCGAAAATAATGACAACAGGAGTGTTCCGGATGAAAAAAACCTTACTGACGCTTTCACTTGCAGCTGCATTACTGACGCCCGCCCTGCCCGCTTTTGCTGATACCTCCGCCGCTGATATGACACTGGAACAGGTGCTGGTGATGAGCCGCCACAACCTGCGCACCCCGATTGTGAATACCGGTATTCTGACCGAAATTACCGATAAAACCTGGCCTGCGTGGGATGCGCAGAGCGGTTATCTGACCACCAAAGGCGGTGCGCTGGAAGTCTATATGGGGCACTATTTCCGCGAGTGGCTGGATGAGAATAAACTGCTGCCGGACACCCTGTGCCCGACCGGTGAAAAAGAGCTGAATGTGTACGCCAACAGCCTTCAGCGCACTATCGCCACCGCGCAGTTCTTTACTGCCGGGGCTTTCCCGGGTTGTACCGTCACCGTGAACCACCAGCCGGAAATTGGTACCATGGATCCGGTGTTCAATCCGATCATCACCAATGACAGCGCAGAATTTAAACAGGCCGCTCTCGCGGCAATGGAGAGCCATTATAAAGGGCTGGATCTGGTACCGGGTTATCAGGCACTGAATAAGGTGCTGAATATCAAAGACTCGGAACAGTGCAAAACCCATAAACTCTGCTCACTGGCTGACGGTAAAAACAGTTTTATTATTAAGGCCGGTAAAGAGCCGGGCGTGAAAGGGCCGCTGAAAATGGCCAACTCTGCGGTGGATGCCATCGATCTGCAATATTATGAAGGTTTCCCGGCAGACCAGGTCGCCTGGGGCGAAGTCACCACACCGGAGCAGTGGACTGCGCTGAATACCCTGAAAAACGGCTATCAGGAATCCCTGTTTACCCCGCGCATTATCGCGAAAAACGTGGCACATCCGCTGCTGAACTACATTAATCAGCACTTTGCCGCCGCCGCACCGGGCAGTGAAGCGAAATTTACCTTCCTGGCCGGACATGATTCCAATATCGCCTCCCTGCTCTCCGCCCTGGAATTTAAACCGTATCAGTTGCCGCAACAGTATGAACATACGCCAATCGGCGGCAAATTAGTGTTCCAGCGCTGGACAGATAAAACGGATAATAAATCTTATGTGAAGATTGACTATATTTATCAGTCCGCTGATCAACTACGGAATAACAGTTATCTGTCCTTAAAAACACCGCCGCAAAAAGTCACCCTGGAACTGAAAAATTGTCCGGTTGATAAAAACGGCTATTGCGGCTGGGAAACCTTCCAAAAGGTAATGAAAGAAAGCTTATCAGAATAAACATTATATATTCATATTACCGCCCGGCTTACCTTCGCCGGGCTTTTTATGTCTATCTCTGTCACGCTTCGGATAACACTGATAGATAAAGGCTCTGTAAGCCGCTACTATCTGACAATCTGAAAATCATCACAGTATTTTATTACTCATTTATCAGTATCGGCACCCGTCCGGGAATTAACGGTCATATACCGGGCTGAATACACGGATATCATTAATACGATGAAATATTTAAAATCATTACCGGTTCCTTTATTTATTATTACAACTGTCTTAATAAGTTCAGGCTGCAGTCAGAAAAACTACGATGTTGATACCGGTGAAAAAATAATTTATCCCTCCTCTGACGGTGTATTACTGGGCGCCTGTGATAAATGGACGCTGAAAGATGAACAGGTGCGGCAGTTAATTGCCATGAGCAAACCCTATATTGCCCTGCCATACGGTGAATACAGCCAGACACCGTGCAACATGAGCGGCACGGTGACCATTGACGGTAAAACCTGGGATTATCTGCTCAACGGCGGCGGCATTATCACGCTGAGTATTGACGGTATGGTGCGCTATCGCGGCTGTAATACCGATGCCTGCAAGCCGTATCTGCTGCTCCCTTACCGGGGAAAATCCTTCGCGGTCAAAGACGGTGACACCCTGGTGACAGAAGACGACGGCACCGAAAACCGGGGTCGCCTGCTGAGCCGCGAAAGTGTCGCGCAACGGCAGCCGCACAGTGACCCGGGTATGGTTTCCGGCGCGCCGTCTGACGGCACGATGGTCAATAAAGAGACCGGAACAGAGCCGTTCCGGCCGGATAACGGGCAGATGCGCAGACCGGATGCACAACCGGTCGCCGGGGGACAAAGCGGACAAACCGCACCGCAGGGACAACACAGCACACCGGTTTCCGCTGATCGTAACGGAAAGGTGCCGCAGGCAGAAAACAGCCGGATGTCATCCGTGACAAAAGAGATAACATCAGCGGCAGAATCCGCCATGCCGTCTGTCAATATTAACGCACCGTCAACCACGGCTCCGGCTGTCGGTGTTTCCGTTCCGGGAATCTCTGCGCCAACGCTTGATATCAAAGCCCCGTCTGTCAGTTTACCGGGAGCGGAAGTCTCGGTCCCGGCACTGAAAAATCCGTTCTGATGATCTCAGCCGCACAAAAACCCGCCCCCGGCGGGTTTTTTAATACCTGAACCGCGGCATATTCCGTGCCCTGTTTCAGGCTGCCCATATAACAATCCATCCCGTCGGTAAACAGATGGAACAGGCAACCTACCGCTACCGCCCGCACTTTCCATGACGGGATCAGCAGCAGAATAAGATACACAATTGCCGCCCATACGGTATGCAGCGGATGAAAACCGACACTGCATCTGTCCGGGTCAAAGATCGGATCTGCCAGCAGGTGATCCGCATCCATCACCATCGTGGCAATCATAATCATCGCCGCCGCTTTCCAGTGCTGCCGCCAGAACAGCCGCGCAAACAGAACCGGTACCAGAAAATGGCAGCCGTAATGCAGGATATTCCGGAAAATGTCAAATGCCACAGTAACTCCGCTGACAGGTTGTCCGTTATGATGATGGCTATCATAACGGAAATACCGGCGGCTATCCGGCAGAAAATAGATCAGCCCGTCACAATAATAAACTACACCGCATTCCGGATAACAAGGCGGGAATTAACTGGTCTGCTTTGCCGGTTTATCGCTGCATTGTCTTAAGTAAATGAAGAAGATCAGGTATATTAGCCCCTGATTGTTGGCTACCAAGAAAAAATAACTATGATTATCAAACCTAAAATTCGTGGTTTTATCTGCACTACCGCTCATCCGGCGGGCTGTGAAGCCCATGTTCGTGAGCAAATCGCCCGTGTGAAATCCTGCGGCGAACTGAAAAACGGCCCTAAAAAGGTTCTGGTGATTGGTGCATCCACCGGTTACGGTCTGGCTTCCCGTATTAATGCCGCATTCGGCAGCGGTGCGGCAACCATTGGTGTATTTTTTGAAAAGCCGGGCAGTGAAAACAAAACCGGTTCTGCCGGCTGGTACAACGCAGCCGCTTTTGATAAAGCCGCCAAAGAAGAAGGCCTGTATGCAAAAAGCATTAACGGTGATGCCTTCTCTGATGAATGCCGTCAGGACGTTATTGATTTAATTAAACAGGATCTGGGCCAGATCGATCTGGTTGTTTACTCTCTGGCATCGCCGGTCCGTAAAATGCCGGAAACCGGCGAAATTGTCCGCTCCGCCCTGAAACCTATCGGCGAACCGTACAAATCTGTCGCTCTGGATACCAACAAAGACGTGCTGATCGAAGCCGTTGTTGAACCGGCCAATGAGCAGGAAATTGCCGATACCGTCAAAGTGATGGGCGGCCAGGACTGGGAGCTGTGGATGAATGCATTAGCCGAAGCCGGTGTTCTGGCGGATAATGCACAGTCTGTTGCCTACTCCTATATCGGTACCGATTTAACCTGGCCGATTTACTGGCACGGTACCTTAGGTAAAGCCAAAGAAGATCTGGATCGCGCAGCGGCGGCGATTAATCAGAAACTGCAGGCCAAAGGCGGTGCAGCGTATGTTGCCGTTCTGAAATCCGTTGTTACTCAGGCCTCTTCCGCCATTCCGGTAATGCCGTTATATATCTCTATCGTGTTTAAGATCATGAAAGAGAAAGGCATTCACGAAGGCTGTATCGAACAGACTCAGCGCTTATTTGCCACCAAACTGTTTAACGGCTCTGCGCCGGAAACCGATGAAAAACAGCGTCTGCGTCTGGATGACTGGGAATTACGCGATGATGTGCAGAACACCTGCCGTGAAATCTGGCAGCAGCTGACCGATGATAACATCAACGATTTAACCGACTATCAGGGCTATAAAGCGGAGTTCCTCCGTTTATTCGGCTTTGGTCTCGATGGCGTTGATTATGATGCTGATTTAAGCGGTGAAGTTAACTTTGACGTGAAAGAATTAGTCTAATCATCACTGAAAAACCCGCCGCAGCCCTGATTATTCAGCGGCTGCGGCGGGTTTTCTTTTATCCGACGATTCAGCGGGTTTCGCAGACCAGCCAGTAATAATGGTTATTATTGAATCCGAACTCATCCAGCACCGTCAGCCCGAGCTTACGGGTGTGCGCGGCATAAGAGCGTGGATTAACCTTGTTGATAAAGGTCACCAGGATATCAAACCGCTGCGACATTTTTTCCAGCGCAAACGCAAACAGCCCTTCCAGCACGCCCTGCCCGCGCAGAGATGCATCAATACAGACCGGGCCGTACTGATACGAGTTCTCTGTGGTCAGTGTCTGACCGGCAAACTCATAATCGCCCAGTTTATCAATCATATGGGCAAATAGCGGCCACGGTGACCAATACTGCCAGGATGCCGCCATCACAAACGCCACGACCTTACCATCCTGTTTGGCGACAAATAATCCCTGCTCATTTTCAATCAAATCAACCATCTGCTCATCACTCATCTGTGTGGTGACAAAGCCGTCCGGTTTGTCTTCATCACTGATGGTGGTCAGATGATAACGTTTTAATAAGGCTTTTATCTGATCCATGTCCGACAGTTCAGCAACACAATATTCCATCGTTATTCTCCGTTATCATTGTTATTCTGCGGCGGGAGGTACCGCAATATCCGCAATGCGATCATGACCGATCACACTAAAATAGTCATCCGCTGCCAGAGACACCGATCTCACCAGTTCCCCTGCATTAAAAAATACCCGCCCGGCACCGGTCAGGCGCTTATCAACATACAGTGTCAGTTCGTCATTAAAGCTGAACGGCGGAACCGCCCCCATCGGGCAGCCGGTCAGCGCCTGTGCCGTTTCCGGCGCGGCAAATGAGGCTTTCTTCCCGCCCTCCAGCTTCGCAATATTTTTAAAATTGACTTTGCAGTCGCCCGGCACAATCGCCAGCACATAGCGGATATCCGGTGTGCTGCCGGTGACCTGTAACACCATGGCTTTTGCCGCCTGGCTCAGTTTATTCCCCCGTATTTTACTTATCGCATCAGAACGGCCTTCCGCCGGATGGTCGATCACCTCAAAGGAAACCGCCTGTGAATCCAGTAAACGGGTGATTTTGTCAAATGTTGTCATATAAACCTCACAGTCAGCCGGAGAAACCCTTGCGTCATAATTTACTCTCAACGTACTCTTACAGAAACACACAGAACCCGTAAGAATGAGGCAGAACAGATGGTACAGCTTCCGCGCTACCGGCAGATGGCCGATCAGATAAAACAGGCTGTCCGTGAGGGTGTTTTACCGCCGGACAGCCGTCTGCCGTCCGTCCGGGTTCTGGCCGCACAGTACAATGTCAGCCTGACCACCGCCCTGAAAGTGCTGCGCACGCTGGAAGATGAGCATGTTGCCGTGGCGCGGCCGAAATCCGGCTTTTTTGTCGCCCCGGTTCAGCCCGCAACAGAAAACGGCACGACAGAAACACACACCGCTGATTTTGCCCCGCTGGATGAACAGACAGAACTGCATATGTCGATGGTCGGTGAGGAGTGCCGTGTCCGGCTCGATCTGGCTAACGGCCGCCGGGAGCTTTATCCGGTCAGAAAGCTGAGTCTCATCATGCGTCAGCTCAGTTACAGCAAGCCGTTCCTGCTGGGGGATTCAGTCAAAGGCACCGGCTATGCCCCGCTGAAGGAGGAAATCGCCCGCCGGGCGGTCAGTTATGGCTGTCATATCTCTCCGGAAACCCTGCTGATCACCAACGGCTGCATAGAAGCCTTATCACTGGCGCTGCGCGCCACACTCAGCCCCGGGGATGCGGTGGCCGTGGAATCTCCCTGTTATTTTGTGCTGTTACAGATGCTGCGTAATCTCAATCTGCGGCTGACCGAAGTGGATGCCTGTGAAGACGGATATGTGGATTGCGATAAACTCACTGCCCTGTTCCGCCACAAAGCGGTAAAAGCGTTTGTGACACTCGCTAACGTCAATAACCCGCTGGGCAAAACGATTCCGGATGACGTCAAAGCGGAAATCACCCGTCAGGCGGATGAAAACGGTGTGATCATTATTGAGGATGATACTTTCGGTGACGCGGCATTCGGCGGGCAGCGCCCGTTCCCGATGCGGGCATTCAGCCATAATGTGATTCTGTGCAGCGGGTTTTCCAAAACCATCGCGCCCGGTGTGCGTATCGGCTGGGTTCACAGTCAGCATTACATGCGCAAAATCACGTCTCTCAAATACACCTCATCGATGGGCTCTCAGGTACTGCCGCAGGCCGCCATCAGCGAACTGCTGAGTAACGGCGGCTATGATGCGCATCTGCGCCGCCTGCGCCGTGAACTGGCGGCACAGGTGCAGAACATTCGCCGTGTTGTGCTGCGGGAATTCCCGCCGGGCACCACCGTAACCGAACCGGAAGGCGGCTATGTTCTGTGGGTCACCATGCCGGAAGGCAGCCTGAATGTGCGGGAGCTGTTTCTCAATGCCCGCGCAGAGGGGATTGGCATTGCGCCGGGACATATTTTTGCCACCGACAGCCGCTATGACCGCTGTTTCCGGCTCAATGCCGGGTTTGGCTGTGATAAGGATGTGGAGGATGCGATCGCCCGGCTGGCGCAATGGTGCAGGGAATCACTGCAAAGCGGATAACGCCGGCCTGACTGTTTTGCTTCTGCAACAGTGAAACCCGTTTTCATGACGACTCCCCGATATTTCTCATCCTGATTATCTGTTTATTCATAATGATCAGGAGAAATATCATGAGAAACATTAATGGTACATAATATTTGTTGCTTTAATATATTTTAATCAATCTAAAGCAGCGAAGTCATGAAATATAAAATAGCATTTGTTTTATTTGTGTTTTTAGTGACCAACTGCCAGGATGTTTTTTTCTTTAATTTTGTTAATTTATTAAAAATAAGGGAAATAAAATGAATATTAAAAAATGCGCTGTGGAGACAGAAAAAAAAGCATTGAATCATTCAGGATTGAAATCACGTAAAAACATCACTTACTTCAATAATGTGACCTTTCCCAGTGACACTCAGGGGGAACTTGAAGGAACTGTCTACTATGTCCAGAATAGTATTATCCCGGCGGGAGAACATATTTATGGTGATATTCAGCCGGATATTATATCTAACAGAAAAACAATGATGATGTTTAAGCCACATACTGATTCGTTAAGTTTATCACCCATTTTTTTCACTATTTATCATAATAATGAAGTTTTATTTCATGAAGAAATGCTACCGCCTGATCACTTAACAAAGATATGTACAAGAGTATATACGCAAATAGATGCAGATTTTTCATTACCTTCACATTTTGATTTCATATTAGATGATAGTGAAGAACTACAAAATTCTAAAGACGCCATTTATTTTAACAACTTTATTAAAGAATATGATTCCATCAACGTAGTTACTTATGATGGTGGGCATTCTCCCTCTTTTGAGCTTTTTTATAATACCAGCTATACAGGTAAAAAAGTTTTTTTGAATGCACATCAACATATGGAATTACTATTTCATTTAATGCATCAAAAAGAAATCTTGAGAAGGGAGAATCTATATTTCTTGTCAATAATAAAGGGACATGGTACGAGGTAAACGATGACAATAGTAGCGGGAAATTTTCATCTGAAATTCAATATATGGGAAACACATGGTCTGTGATTGTACCTTATCATGTGATGTACCCGGGGATAAAATTTAAATTTTCGAGAGAGGGAAAATCTGGTTTTATTTATAACCCGGTTATTAAAGCACCGAATGAATTGATTTTAAACACAATAACAATTGGTATGCTAACCCCTCATCGTGAAATTTTTAAATTTCAGGAAAACCCTGAGTATCATCGCCAATATTTTCAGCAAATTCCTGTATCCCGATTAACCGTCAATACATATGACCCCATTGATTTAGACGAAGTAATGTTACCTGATGGCCGGCTGCTTACGGGACATGCCCCCGGAAATGGCGGTTGGCATGATGGAATTATGAGGGAACAAATTGCCAAGTCTCTTATTGCATCCGGAATTAATAATGCTAATTATGGTATTAATGTAACAGGCAGAGATCTTAGCCCTGCAGGAAAGGTATCTCAATTTACTGCACATACGACTATTGGAATGTATGAAAACGGTTTAATAGTCCATGGCGGAAGTGGCATGGTGACGTTAGATGATACGATACGAAATGAATTTAGCCATGAAGTCGGACATAACTTTGGCTTAGGGCACTATCCTGGTGGATTTAATGGTTCAGTAAATCAAATACCAACTCACCGAAACTCAACATGGGGATGGGATTGTGATAAAAATTTCTTTCTGCCTAATTTCAGACAAAAAATTACCCATCAACCTACTTATTTAGAATATGAAGGCGTTGGGGAGTACGCTCTTCCCTTTGAAGGGCACTCACTGGGTAAAGATGCTATGGCTGGTGGTGCGCCTATGTATGAAAAATATAATGCTTTTACTTTACATACGCCATATTCATTATATTACATTCAAAAAAACCTGGAAAGCAAAGCAGTATTTAATCCTGATTCAAAAACCGGATTTAGCATTTGGGACAGCAAAAAAAATAAAATAGTGGATTATAACCATATCATTGAAAGTTTTTATTTCAAATATATTAACATTAAGAACAAAATAGATGTATTTGCTAGTGACATAAGTAAATGCCTTGATGAGTATGATTATATTTACATTTATCTTTATAATGGACGATGGGCCCAAAATATATTTTTTCCAGTGTCTGACTCTGAAAACAATGGTAAAATAATTAAAATTAACACATCAGCAGCATATCGTGTTTATTTACATATGAATGGAAGCAGTTTTGCAGCAATGAAAAATGTAGATTTGTATTTTTTATCCCATAATGGCTCTTGGTTGGAAATGAAATATCCGGATTTAGAACAATATAAAGACGTTGATGTTTCTAATGACACATCAATTACCAGTACGGAAATAAATGATTATTTCAACATGTCTCCTTATTTATTTATACATTGTCAAGACTACCGCTGGACACCCGATATTCATTTCCCGCCTGCTAACTCGAACAACAAAGGTAATGTAATAAAAATTCATGTAGAATCCGTATATGATGTCAGAATTCATATGAATGGAATAAGTTTCTTAGCTGAAAAATACATTGATTTACACTATATTTCTGATGGTTATACTTGGTTTATCGATAGTATGCTATATATTGAGCGCATTCCTTTTGAGCAAGGTATTAAAGTCATTACAATACTTGGGTACTATGATCCTAAAAATCAATTGCCGAGTTATATCTACCCAACCCTAAATGCTGCTTTTGGTATGGTATATAAATCAGATGAAATTAAAGATAACAGTTGCTATCTGGAAGTCGAATATGAAAATGGAACAAAAAGCATTCATATATTAGCTCATTTCAGATTGACAGATAATGAAATGAACCAGTTTCATGTTAATGTTAGCCGGGAACGATTACCGAGAATAGCTCGCATTATTATTCGGGGCGTAGTTGCAGCGGAAAAATCAATAAATCTTGGCAGTGACAATCTAACCTATACTATTAATGGTTATTAACTCATCAATTCATAATGTTACGCTTGTCGATTATTTTTATGTTGAGGAAATTCAAAATCAATGGCGGCATCCACTTTGCGGACGCGGTGATCGTCAGGAACCAGTTCGTCGGGAGTAACCACTTCAAACTGATATTGCTGCGGGGCAGGTTCTTTAAGCATGGTGGTCAGTCCGTTTTTTACACTGACCTTATCAGATCAAAGCCCCGGCATTTCTGCCGGGACTTTGTCAGCAATCTGAGCACTGCCGCTGAGCGGCAGTGCTCTTATCTGTCAGACAGGAATTACTGAAAATCCCGGTCGCTGTACAATCTGGTCTGTTTGACGGCATTAATATCTTTTGTACCGCCCAGCATCATATTGATACGTAATTCTTTATTCAGTTGCTGAATAACAGAATTTACCCCTTCCGCCCCGCCCAGATTCAGGCCATACAGAACCGGACGACCGACTGCAACCACATCCGCACCGCTTGCCAGCGCTTTAAAGACGTGTGAGCCACGGCGCACACCACTGTCAAATACGATTGGCACACGTTTGTTCACCACTTTTGCAATGGAAGGCAGCACATCAAAAGAGGCCGGTCCGCTGTCCAGCTGACGACCGCCGTGGTTGGATACCCAAATGGCATCCGCACCCGCCTCAATGACTCGGTCAGCATCTTCCGGTGACTGAATACCTTTAACAATGACCGGCAGACCGGACAATTTTTTCACATACTGAATATCATCTGGGGTAAATGCCTGTTTGGCCTGAGCGTAGATCTCGCTGATCCCTGCACCTTTCCCGGTTTTAGAGCCGTCATTGTTCTGTGCAGCAAACAATTCAAGGTTGGCAAATCCTAACGGGAACTGGAAATTGTTGCGTAAATCATCCTCACGCCAGCCGCCGACCGGAGAATCCACGGTCAGAATAATCGCTTTGGCACCACTTTCTTTCGCCCGTTTCAGGGTGAATTCATTAAACGCATTATTTTTGCTCATATAGAGCTGGAAGAAGAACGGATGTCCGTCAGATACCGCCGCCACTTCCTCAATGGTTTTATTTCCGTAGGTGCTGAGAGAAAAAACAGAACCTGCTTTTGCCATACCTTTTGCCGTGGCAATTTCCCCGTCACGGTGCGCCAGTCCCTGTGCTGCCATCGGTGCCTGAATGACAGGCGTTGCCAGCGATATGCCCAGGAATGATGTTGAGAGATCGATATCTTTTAATTCAATTCCCTGCATCACGCGCGGCATAATATATTTGCGATCAAAACTGGCGGTATTATCACGCATATTTTTTTCATCTTCCGCTCCACCGCGGATATAACCGAATGCCCCTTTATCCATATTGGCTTTTACCTGTGATTCCAGGTCATTCAGGTTAACAATTTTTACCGGCCCTTCTTTGGTACTGGCTTTATATTCTGCTGCGTACGCAGTACTCAGTGTCATTGCCAGCCCCAGGGCTGCAACGGCAAATATACCTGATTTTGATTTTTGCATAATATGATTCCTGTTCCCGGTATACATTTACTGTTTAATTGCTTCAGCCTGAATTTTCAGTGACATATTCGCCGGAATACCGGCATCGGCGAGAAAATCAACGCCCCACTGAGTACGGTCAATCGTGGTTTCAAAATCACCGCCGCAGACATCCGCTTTAAATACCGGACTGAAATAACAGCCAAATTTCGTTACCTGTAACTGTACCGGATGCGTTTTTCCTTTGATCGTTAAATTACCGTCCACCGACATCAGTTTATTTCCGGAAAAATGCCATTTTGATGAATCAAATTTAATCTCCGGATATTTTTCCGCATCAAGAATATCGGCACTCAGCATATGCTGATTAAATCCGTCAATCCCGGTATTCAGTGTTTTCACCGGAATAGTAACCTGAACATGCCCTGTTTGCTTCTCAGGTGAATACGCCATATCACCGGTAATATTATAAAAACCGCCGCTGTTGGTAGAGGTATTAAAATGATCAATATAGAACACCGCTTTGGTATGACCCGGATCTAACTTATAGTCAGCAGCCTGTACGGTATTCCATAAAAACAGTGAAGCAAACAGCGTTAAGCCGATCTTTTTCATTCTTTCTTTCCTGATTAATGTATGACAGTCGCCGCCACTCTTTCTGCCGGCCCCGATGCCGCTAACAATACGGTGTTCCTTTCTTCGCCGGTAGAGCGGATATCGATAAACACTGTTCTGAAAACAGGATAATCCGGGTATCACAAAACTGTTCTGTTTCTGCAACAGTGAAACCCGTTTTCATGACTACTCCCTGATGTTTCGCACCCTTATTATCAATTCATACATAATTATCAGGAGAAATATCATGAGAAACATTATCGGCACCTACCGTGCACCGAAAGGCCATTGGGTCGGCGACGGCTTCCCGGTCAGCCAGATGTTTTCCTACAGCAATCACGGCAAACATCTGAATCCGTTTATCCTGCTCGACCGCGCCGGTCCGGCGGATTTCCCGCCATCAGAGGGAGCCAACCGGGGAGTTGGTGAGCACCCGCACCGTGGTTTTGAAACTGTGACTATCGTCTATGACGGTGAGGTGGCGCACCATGATTCCACCGGTCAGGGCGGTGTGATCGGCAAAGGGGATGTGCAGTGGATGACCGCCGCATCCGGTATTCTGCATCAGGAATACCATTCTGACCGCTTTATGCGGGAAGGCGGCACACTGGATATGGTGCAGTTGTGGGTGAATCTGCCTGCTTCCGCAAAATCCGCCGCACCGGGTTATCAGTTACTGGAAAACAACGCCATTCCGGCGGTGGCACTGCCGAATGACGCGGGAACATTACGGGTGATCGCCGGGGAATATGCCGGGGCACGCGGCCCGGCCAGAACGTTCACAGAAATGGATGTGTGGGATCTTCGGCTGAAAGCCGGGAAAGTCACTGGTCTGGCGGCAAAAGCCAACCGCAATGCCGGGCTGATCGTTCTGCACGGCAGCATTTATGTTGACAGCCGCGCACCGCTGCACACCGGCGAACTGATGATTCTGGACGACGCTGACAGCACCATTCTGCTGGAAGCCACCGAAGATGCCGTTGTTCTGTTCCTCAGCGGCGAGCCTATCGATGAGCCGGTTGTCGGTTACGGCCCGTTTGTGATGAACAGCGAGCAGGAAATCCGTGAAGCCATTGAGGATTTCAACAGCGGTCGTTTCGGGCATATCCCCGCTGAATAATACCGATGAGGCAAATACGACCATTATTTGCCTCACAAAATGAGGCGAATAGCGTGACTATTTGCCTCATTGTTTTCAGTTCCGCTCAATATGATTCAGAAAGCCACATTTTTATGTGGCTTTTTTATTGTTGTTAATCAGCAGGATAGCTTACTCCCGCCCCCGAAAACGCCGCCGTCTGCGGCACATGTTCCGCCAGATAATTCAGCAGTGCCTGCACGGAGGGTAACAGCCCTTTGCGGGACGGAAAAACCGCGTGGATCACATCTTCCGGGAACTGCCAGCCCGGCAGAACACGAACAAGCCGCCCGGCAGTCAAATCATTGAGAACCACACCTTCCGGCAGGCGGGCGATGCCCAGCCCTTTGCATGCCGCGCGGTGCAATGTCATGACATCAGTGGTTGCGAGGCGTGCCGTGAGGTGTTTGGTGATGCTGCCGCCGTCTTCGCCGGTCAGTGTCAGTGTGTAGTTTTGTTTTTGTTCGCTGTTGGCGAGGATCGGGAATTCTGTCAGATCATCCGGATGCTGCGGTGCCGCTTTCCCGGTAAATAACCGCGGCGAGGCGACCAGGATGCGCCGCGAATACCCCAGCACTTTCATGGTCAGCCCGGAGTCATCCAGCGGGAGGGAGCGAACCCGCAGAGCGAGATCAAACCCTTCACTGATCACATCCACCGGACGGTTAACCGCCAGGATCTGCACATCAATATCGGGGTATTTCACCATAAAATCTGTCAGCAGATCCTGAAGATAGGCCTGTAACAACGCGACCGGACAGGAAAACTTCACACTGCCGCGCGGATGTCCCTGCACAGAACAGATGATTTCTTCGGCAATTTCCGCCTCATCAATCACGTTTTTGCACTGCTGGTAAAAGGCCTGCCCGATCTCAGTAACATGAAACTGCCGGGTAGAGCGGTAGATCAGCGAAATATTCAGTTTCTGTTCCAGATCAGCAATACGGCGGCTGAGCCGGGATTTCGGAATACCCAGCGCTTCTCCCGCCGGGGAGAATCCGCCGTATTCCACCACTTTCACAAAATAATAAAGGTCATTCAGATCGTATTTCATGCCTGTCACCCGCAGCGTTATCCTGCGGATCAGTATACATAAAAAAATCCGCCGCATTCAGCATGCGGCGGATGTCTGTGAATATAAACGCAATAATTTAGCGGTAAACAATACCACCGTCGGTCAGAATCGCCTGGCCGGTGATGTAATCCGAGTCGTCGCTTGCCAGGAAGGCAACCAGTGCCGCCACATCATCCGGAGTCTGGGCACGGCCCAGCGCAATACCATCGACATATTTTTTGTAGGTTTCCCCTTTCGGCGCGCCGGTGATTTCAGAGAAGCGCTCATCAATTTCCACCCACATATCCGTGCCGACAATCCCCGGACAGTAAGCGTTCACGGTGATCCCGCTGCTGGCGAACTCTTTGGCTGCCGCCTGGGTCAGTGCGCGGACTGCAAATTTCGTGGCGGAATAAACGCCGAGTAAGGCAAAACCATCATGTCCGGCAATGGATGAGGCGTTAATGATTTTCCCTTTCTGTCCGCGTGCTTTGAATTTAGCCGCTGCGGCCTGGATTCCCCACATCGTACCATCGACGTTAATGCGGAAAATACGATCCATATCCTCCGGACGGACATCTTCAATCGCCTTAACCTGGGCAATACCGGCGTTATTGACGATCACATCAAAACCGCCCAGCGCTTGTTCTGCTTTATCGACAACCGCAAAAACCTGATCGCGCTGACTGATATCTGCGGTGAATGTTGCCGCTTTGCGGCCCAGGGCTTCCACTTCTTTTTTGACTTTCGCCAGCCCTTCTTCTTTCAGATCCACCAGCGCAATATCCGCCCCTTCTTTGGCTAAGCGCAGTGCAATACCACGACCAATCCCCTGTGCAGCGCCGGTAACCAGAACCACTTTACCCGTTAGTGCCATGATGTGCTCCTTATGAGTGAGGTATTTCGTTATGATATTAATACTCATTTAAAAACATACGCGTTTTTATCCGGGTTGCAAGCCGGTAAGCACATAATGAGCAATAGTCCTGCCCAGTGACAACACTTCACTGTAACAAAATTCGTCAGTATCTCATTCCATAACATTCCCGGCGGGTTTTGCCCTGTCCGGCATAACCCGCCTGCCGGAAAAAAAACAATCAGTATCATTTATATATTAATAATTTTAGTGAATGTATCCCCAATGTTGTTACAGACCCTGGTGAAGGGATTCAGCTTCCCGTTACAGGCGGATAATCCGAAAAAATCAATGTAAACGCTTTCTTTATGCTGTGAGATGAATCACACGGTCATCACTCGCTCCGGGTTAAGATGACAACATGTTTCATTACCTCTGACCTGTAATTTCCGATGACATCTATACACCCCGTAACTATCCGTGATGTTGCAAAACGCGCCGGTGTCTCCGTCGCCACCGTATCCCGTGTATTAAATAATACGGCGGCCACCCGCTCAGAGACCCGGGAACTGGTGATGAACGCCGTGGCTGAGCTGGATTACCGGCCAAACGCCAATGCGCAGGCACTGGCCAGCCAGAGCAGTGATATTCTCGGCGTGGTGGTGATGGATGTATCAGACCCGTTTTTCGGTGCGCTGGTCAAAGCCGTGGATACGGTCGCCCAGCAGCACGGCAAACATGTGCTGATCGGAAACGGCTATCATCAGGCAGAACAGGAGCATCATGCTATTGAAGTGCTGATCCGTCAGCGCTGCAACGCCCTGGTGGTGCATTCCAAAGCGCTCAGTGACGCGGAACTGAGTGATTTTCTCCGTCAGGTGCCCGGTATGACGGTGATTAACCGCGTTATTCCCGGTTTTGAGCACCGCTGTGTCGGGCTGGATAACCTGTCCGGCGGGGAAATGGCGACCCGCCTGCTGATCTCTCAGGGGCATCAGCGCATCGGTTATCTCGGTTCCACCCACGAGATAGAAGATAATACCCTGCGCTATCAGGGCTACTGCAAAGCCATGAGCACCGCCGGGCTGACAGCCGGTACTGCCTGGTATGCGACCGGGTCACCGGACTCTGACGGCGGCGAAGCCGCGATGATTGAGCTGCTGGGGCGCAATCAGGCACTCTCCGCCGTGTTTACCTATAACGATGCCATGGCTGCCGGGGCTATGTCGGTGCTGAATGAAAACGGTATCCGCGTACCGCAGCAGTTTTCCCTGATCGGGTTTGATGATATTCCCGCCGCCCGTTTCACCACACCGAAGCTGACCACAGTACGTTACCCGGTGGTCTCCATGGCCATGCTGGCGACAGAACTTGCCTTAGCGGGTGCCGCCGGAACGTTACCGCCGCCGGAGCCGCATGTGTTTATGCCAACCCTGGTTATCCGTCACTCTTCCGCCTGCCGGTGATCTTTCTTCATGTAAACGTTTTCAATCTGTGAGTCTATTCACAGACGGATAACAACTCTCATTTTATGATCCGGGCGTTTCCTGACGTTATCGTCATGTCCCAGGTTCTGCCATCTTCTTACCAGCATGCCGTTTTATTTATAAATTATTATTATCATTTGCCGGAAGAGTGATAAATACCGCCCCTGCATTTCCTCTGAATAACAGGTGGCGTCATAAATAAAAACTGTACCCTATCCCCCGACCCGGAGGCAGAGAATGAAGAAGCATTTTGTCCTAGCAGGCGTTGCCGCCGCTATGCTGCTTGGTGCTGCGGCACAAGCACAGGCTGATACCCGTATTGGTGTGACCATCTACAAATACGATGACAACTTTATGTCTATCGTTCGTAAAGCCCTTGAGAAAGATGCAAAAAATTCACCGGAAATCACCCTTCTGATGAATGATTCACAAAACGACCAGTCCAAACAGAATGATCAGATTGATGTCCTGCTGGCGAAAGGTGTCAAAGCACTGGCGATCAACCTGGTTGACCCTGCCGCCGCCCCGGTAATCATCGACAAAGCAAAATCCAATGATATTCCGGTGGTGTTCTTCAACAAAGAACCTTCCCGCAAAGCCCTCGACAGCTACGATAAGGCCTGGTTTGTCGGTACTGACTCCAAAGAATCCGGGGTTATCCAGGGTGAACTGATTGCCAAACACTGGGCAGCCAACCCGGCGTGGGATCTGAACAAAGACGGTAAAATTCAGTATGTGCTGATCAAAGGTGAGCCGGGTCACCCGGATGCGGAAGCCCGCACCACCTATTCGGTCAAAACCCTGAATGAGAAAGGCATCCCGACAGAGCAGCTTCAGCTCGATACCGCGATGTGGGATACCGCACAGGCCAAAGATAAAATGGATGCATGGCTCTCCGGCCCGAATGCAGACAAAATCGAAGTGGTCATTGCCAACAATGACGCGATGGCCATGGGTGCCGTTGAAGCCCTGAAAGCACACAACAAGACCCATATCCCGGTCTTTGGTGTGGATGCCCTGCCGGAAGCCCTCTCCATGGTGAAATCCGGGGCAATGGCCGGTACGGTGCTGAATGACGCGGAAAACCAGGCGAAAGCCACCATGGCTATCACCAAAAACCTGGCGGAAGGCAAACCGGCAGCGGAAGGCACCAGCTACAACATTGAGAACAATGTTATCCGTGTGCCGTATGTCGGCGTGGATAAAGAGAACCTGTCACAGTTTATAAAATAAGCGGTGATTCTTTCCGCCCGCAGCATCCGTGCTGCGGGCGTGTCCGGAACGATAACATTAGCCAGGTGTATGTATGGCCGACAGCTCAGGCGAATATCTGCTGGAAATGATGCATATCAATAAGTCATTTCCCGGCGTTAAGGCACTCGATAATGTCAATTTACGGGTACGACCGTATTCCGTTCATGCCCTGATGGGCGAAAACGGTGCCGGTAAATCCACATTATTAAAATGCCTTTTCGGGATTTATAAAAAAGACAGCGGCAGCATCCTGTTTCAGGGACAGGAAATCGATTTTAAAGGCTCAAAAGAGGCGCTGGAACACGGCGTGTCTATGGTGCATCAGGAGCTGAACCTGGTGCTGCAGCGCTCGGTGATGGATAACATGTGGCTGGGACGCTATCCCGCCAAAGGGTTTTTTGTCGATCAGAACAAGATGCTGAAAGACACACAAGCCATCTTTGATGAGCTGGATATCGATATCGATCCGCGGGAAAAAGTCCGCAATCTGTCCGTCTCGCAAATGCAGATGATCGAAATCGCCAAGGCGTTTTCCTATAACGCCAAAATTGTGATCATGGATGAGCCGACCTCCTCCCTGACCGAAAAAGAAGTTAATCATCTGTTTACCATTATCCGCAAGCTGAAAGATCGCGGCTGCGGTATCGTCTATATCTCCCACAAAATGGAAGAAATTTTCCGCCTCTGTGATGAGATCACTATTCTGCGTGACGGTCAGTGGATCTCCACACAGCCCCTTGAAGGGCTGACGATGGATAACATTATTGCCGCCATGGTCGGACGCACACTCAGCCAGCGTTTCCCGGAAAAACAGAGCACGCCGGGGGATGTCATGCTGGAAGTCAGAAACCTCACATCTCTGCGCCAGCCGTCTATCCGCGATATCAGTTTCGACCTGCATCAGGGAGAAATCCTCGGTATCGCCGGTCTGGTTGGTGCCAAACGGACAGATATTCTCGAAACCCTGTTCGGGATCCGCGAGAAATCCGCCGGCACCATCATGCTGAGAGGAAAAACCATTAAGAACAACAGCGCCAACGAAGCCATTAATCACGGCTTCGCGCTGGTCACCGAAGAGCGCCGCGCCACGGGAATCTATGCCTGGCTGAATATCAGTTTTAACTCGCTGATTTCAAACATGGGCAAATATAAAAATAAACTGGGTCTGCTGGATAACAGCAAAATGAAAAGTGATACCCAGTGGGTGATTGATGCCATGCGGGTGAAAACCCCCGGCCATCACACCCAAATAGGCTCGCTGTCCGGCGGGAATCAGCAGAAGGTGATTATCGGCCGCTGGCTGCTGACACAACCGGAAGTGTTAATGCTGGATGAACCGACGCGCGGGATTGATGTCGGAGCAAAATTTGAAATTTACCAACTGATTACTGAACTGGCCAAAAAAGGAAAAGGGATCATTATCGTTTCCTCCGAAATGCCGGAACTGCTGGGGATCACAGACCGGATTCTGGTGATGAGCAACGGTGAGGTCGCCGGTATCGTCAACACCCGTGACACCTCGCAGAGTGAGATTTTACGTCTCGCCTCCCTTCACCTTTAAGGATATTAACAATGAGCGCAGCATTAAATAAAAAAAGCTTCCTGTCCTATCTGAAGGACGGGGGGATTTATGTGGTTCTGCTGGTCTTACTGGCGATCATTATCATTCAGGATCCGACATTCCTCAGCCTGATGAACCTGAGTAATATCCTCACCCAATCCTCGGTGCGGATTATTATCGCGCTGGGTGTCGCGGGGCTGATTGTCACCCAGGGCACGGATTTATCCGCCGGGCGTCAGGTCGGGCTGGCGGCGGTAATTGCGGCGACATTGCTGCAATCCATGGAAAACGTGAACAAAGTTTTCCCGCAAATGGAAACCTGGTCTATCCCGATGGTGATCCTGCTGGTGTGTGCGGTCGGTGCGGTGATCGGTCTGGTTAACGGCCTGATTATTGCCTATCTCAACGTCACGCCGTTTATTACCACTCTCGGTACTATGATTATCGTTTACGGTATCAACTCCCTGTATTACGATTCTGTCGGTGCCTCACCGGTGGCGGGGTTTGATCCGAAATTCTCTGAATTTGCCCAGGGATTTATCCGTTTCGGTGATTTTAAGCTGTCATATATTACGTTTTATGCCGCGATAGCCGTTTTCTTTGTCTGGATACTGTGGAATAAAACCCGCTTCGGCAAAAACATTTTTGCCATCGGCGGTAACCCGGAAGCGGCTAAAGTGTCCGGTGTGAATGTCGGCCTGAACCTGATTATGATTTACGCCTTATCCGGCGTGTTCTATGCCTTCGGCGGCCTGCTTGAAGCCGGACGTATCGGCAGTGCGACCAACAACCTCGGCTTTATGTATGAGCTGGATGCTATCGCGGCCTGTGTGGTGGGGGGCGTGTCCTTCTCCGGCGGGGTCGGTACCGTGCTGGGCGTGGTGACCGGGGTGCTGATTTTTACCCTGATAAACTACGGCCTGACCTATATCGGCATCAACCCGTACTGGCAGTACATTATCAAGGGCAGCATCATTATTTTTGCCGTTGCGCTGGATTCACTGAAATACGCGAAGAAAAAATAATTCCGCTGAAATGCAAAAGACCCGCACTGCGGGTCTTTTGTTTTAACGGTGGTGAAGCCGGTTTCAGCCTTTTTTCGCAGCCTGAAGATAGAGCATTTCCAGTGCGATAGTTGCGCCGGCCAGTGCCGTGATATCGGACTGATCATACGCCGGAGCCACTTCCACCAGATCCATCCCGACGATATTGAGCGGCTGAAGGCCGCGCAGCAGTTTCAGGGCTCGGTCAGTTGTCAGCCCGCCGATAACCGGTGTGCCGGTGCCCGGGGCAAATGCCGGGTCCAGACAGTCGATATCGAAGGTCAGATAAACCGGCATATCGCCGACAATCGCTTTCACCTGAGCAATCACATCATCCACCGTGCGGTCATTGACCTGCGCGGCATCAATCACAGTGAAACCGTTGTCTGTTTCATGTTCGGTACGGATACCAATCTGCACGGAATGCGCCGGGTCAATCAGTCCCTCATTCGGGGCGTGATAGAACATGGTGCCGTGGTCAAACTTGCTGCCGTTGCCGTAAGTGTCGGTATGGGCATCGAAATGCACCAGCGCCATCTTACCGAAATGTTTGGCGTGCGCGCGCAGCAGCGGCAGCGTCACAAAGTGATCGCCCCCGAAAGAGAGACATTTTTTACCGGACGCCAGCACTTTCTCTGTGTGCGCCTGTAACTTATCACTCATGTCCTGTGCATCACCGAACGCGAACACCAGATCACCGCAATCCACCACATTCAGGCGCTCGCGCATGTCAAATGTCCACGGCCAGCGATGACCTTCCCAGGCCAGATTGGTTGAAATCTGGCGGATTGCTGCCGGTCCGTGACGGGAGCCTGCGCGGCCGGAGGTCGCCATATCAAACGGAACACCGGTGATCACCCAGTCAGCGTCACTGGTGTACGGCTGGAAATTCAGCGGCAGGCGGAGAAAACCAAACGCATTAGAGACCAGTGAGTTATCGGTCTGATTGCCTAATGTGCTGTTAATCATAATGATTCCTTTATCAATGTCTTACTGACACAAAGCCGGACGTAATATCCCGCCGGGTATTATTCATCTTCTAAATAGGTATAGCCGTACAGGCCGCTTTCGAACTCTTCGGTAAAGGCCTTTTGCTCCTCTTCATCCAGATCAGAAACTTTCACCTGATCACGGAAGCGTTCGAGCAGAATTTTCGGATCCAGCTTCACATACTGAAGCATATCCGCCACGGAATCGCCCTCTTCGCTTTCCAGATAGCGCACCTGGCCGTTTTCACCGACATACACATCGAGTGCGGCGGTATCGCCGAACAGGTTATGCATATTACCGAGAATTTCCTGATAAGCACCAATCATGAAAAAGCCCATCATCGGCGGATTTTCCGGGTCATAAGACGGCATCGGCATGGTGGTTGCCACCCCGTCACCGTCCACATAATGGTCGATAATACCGTCGGAGTCACAGGTGATATCCAGCAGCACCGCGCGGCGATCCAGCGGCTTATCCAGCCCCTCAATCGGCAGTACCGGGAACAGCTGATCGATCCCCCACGCATCCGGCAGCGACTGGAACAGCGAGAAATTCACATAGAATTTATCCGCCATACGTTCCTGGAGTTCATCGATAATCGGGCGGTGTGCGCGGTTACCCGGATCCAGATCCTGCTGGATACGGCGGCAGATATTCAGATACAGCCCTTCCGCCCAGGCACGTTCGGTCAGGGACAGCATGCCCTGCGCGTACTGGGTGTGGATATCATGCAGGTCGAGCTGGCTGTCGTGCAGCCATTCGCGCAGAGAGCGGGCATTGCCTTTGGTCTGCATCTCTTCCCAGGTTTCCCACAGGCTGGCAACCGGACGCGGTGCATCTTCAGCAGGTGCTTCCACCGGGGAGAACTCGTTGCGCTCCACACCGATCACATTGGAAACCAGCACGGTATGGTGCGCCGTCAGGGCGCGACCGGATTCGGTAATCACGGTCGGGTGCGGCAGGCCGTGCTCTTCACAGGCATCACCAATAGCCCAGATCACATTATTGGCATACTCATTCAGCCCGTAGTTCACAGAGCAGTCAGACTGCGAACGGGTGCCTTCATAATCCACCCCGAGGCCGCCGCCGACATCAAAGCACTGAATATTGACACCCAGCTGATGCAGCTCGACATAGAAACGGGCGGATTCACGGACACCGGTGGCGATATCGCGGATATTCGCCATCTGCGAGCCGAGATGGAAGTGCAGCAGTTGCAGACTCTCCAGGCTGTCTGCCTGGCGCAGCATATCAATCAGTTGCAGTACCTGGGTGGCCGCCAGACCGAACTTGGATTTCTCGCCGCCGCTGGCCTGCCATTTACCGGAACCCTGAGACGCCAGACGCGCCCGCACGCCGAGGCGCGGTACCACATCCAGATTTTTCGCTTCCTCAAGCACCACCGCGATTTCCGACATTTTTTCAATCACAAGATAGACTTTGTGACCCAGTTTCTCGCCCATCAGGGCAAGACGGATATACTCGCGGTCTTTATAGCCGTTGCAGACGATCACACTGCGGGTCATACCGGCGTGCGCCAGTACCGCCATCAGCTCGGCTTTGGAACCGGCTTCCAGTCCCAGCGGCTCCCCGGCATTGACCAGGGTTTCAATCACGCGCCGCTGCTGGTTGACCTTAATCGGGTAAACCAGAAAATAATCACCTTTGTAACCATAGGATTCGCGGGCACGGCGGAACGCGGCATTAATCGAGCGCAGACGATGCTGCAAAATCTGCGGAAAGCAGAATAATGCAGGCAGACGGATGTGTTCCCGCTCTTTCTGCACACGGTTGACCAGTTCAGCCAGGTCAACGGCGGCCTGCGGCATCTCCGGATTCGGGCAGACGGTGACATGACCGAGGTCATTCACACCGTAATAGCTGCCGCCCCAGTATGCAATGTTATAGGTTTGCTGCATCTTCAGCGCGATATTATCATTCATTAGTCATCTCCTGATTCTGGAGTGAAACTTACCTGTATGGCTGACATACGCCTATCCCCCTTCACCGTGGGATAAATCTGTCCTGTTGACAAGTAAAAATTCAAAATGGATTACATCATCCGGCAAAAAACCGGACACAGATTTACGGGCTTACCGCAGAATGACCCGCCTGCTTGCGTTATCCGGTCTGTTTGAGTGTAACGGATACGGAAAACACCGTGCAGAGCACGTGTCAGTCAGAGAGGAAGAGAGAACAGAAAAGGACGCGGACACATGCTGTAAAGCACGTGGCTGTTGAACGTCAACAAGCAGCAGATAATGGTTCATTAACCCATTTACCCCCACACAGGATTACACACCGTAACCCCCGCCTGAATCATACAGAAAACCTGAGTTTCTGCCGTTTATAACTGACGAAAAATTCACAGCTACTGGCCGCAGTTTATACCGGTTATGACACAAAAATGCAAAATCAAAATGACTAATGCGTGTAAAAAATAAAAACAGTCCCGTAACACATTATTAAAAGTGAAAAAAACCACATGAAAAACCATTCGCACTATAAAATTTCTGGAACCGCTGCTAATTTTACACTAGAATAGCCGTCTAGAAGTTAATACATCCATCAATGTACCGAAAGTTCACTTCACTTAAGGTAGAGAAAAAATAATGACTACACATCTTTTCACTTCTGAGTCCGTATCTGAAGGACACCCGGATAAAATTGCCGACCAAATTTCGGATGCAGTCCTTGATGCGATTTTAAAACAAGATCCCAAAGCGCGTGTTGCCTGTGAAACCTATGTCAAAACCGGTATGGTTCTGGTCGGTGGTGAAATCACCACCAAGGCCTGGGTTGATATTGAGGAAATCACGCGCCGTACTGTCCGTGAGATTGGCTATACCAGCTCATCCATGGGCTTCGATGCTGATTCCTGTGCGGTAATCAGTGCTATCGGTAAACAATCCGCTGACATCAACCAGGGCGTTGACCGTGCTGACCCGCTTGAGCAGGGCGCCGGTGACCAGGGTCTGATGTTTGGTTATGCCTCAAACGAAACTGACGTGCTGATGCCGGCACCGATCACCTATGCTCACCGTCTGGTGGAGCGTCAGGCTCAGGTGCGTAAAAGTGGCACGCTGCCGTGGCTGCGCCCGGATGCGAAAAGCCAGATCACCTTCCGTTACGATGACAACAAAATCGCCGGGATTGATGCGGTTGTGCTGTCAACCCAGCACTCTGAAGACATCTCACAGAAAGATCTGCATGAAGCGGTGATGGAAGAGATCATCAAACCGGTTCTGCCGGAAGAATGGCTGGATCCGACCACCAAATATTTCATCAACCCGACCGGCCGTTTTGTTATCGGCGGACCAATGGGTGACTGCGGTCTAACCGGCCGTAAAATTATCGTCGATACCTACGGCGGCATGGCTCGTCACGGCGGTGGCGCATTCTCCGGTAAGGATCCGTCAAAAGTTGACCGTTCCGCAGCCTACGCAGCCCGTTATGTGGCAAAAAATATTGTCGCTGCCGGTCTGGCTGACCGCTGTGAAATCCAGGTCTCCTACGCGATTGGTGTGGCAGAGCCGACGTCCATCATGGTAGAAACCTTCGGTACCGGTAAAGTCTCCAACCAGCAACTGACGCTGCTGGTGCGCGAGTTCTTCGACCTGCGTCCGTATGGTCTGATTCAGATGCTGGATCTGCTGCACCCGATTTATCAGGAAACCGCAGCATACGGTCACTTCGGGCGTCCTCAATTCCCGTGGGAAAAAACCGACAAAGCAGAACAGCTGCGTGAAGCCGCTGGTCTGAAATAATTCCCTGTTATTAACAGGCAC